>JAAAOR010000123.1 GCA_009908735.1 Spirochaetota bacterium
GTGGAGCTCATGAACGAACAGGCCGCGGCGATGGAGCAGTCGAGCTCGGCAGTGGAAGAGATGACGGCGTCGCTTCAGAGCATCGCTCAGTCATCGGATGAGAAACTCGCGCTCGTAGAGGAACTCTACCGGAAGGCCGACGAGGGTCGAGCAAACATGGAAGAGGCGATCGAGCGGATGAACGAGCTCAACTCCGGCACGAGCACGATGCTCGAGACGATCGAGATAATCAACAGCATCGCCGACCAGACAAACATGCTCAGCATGAACGCAGCCATTGAGGCGGCACACGCCGGTGAGCACGGCAAGGGCTTTGCCGTCGTTGCCGCGGAGATTCATCGACTCGCCGAGAACTCGCAGGAGAATGCCTCGGGGATTGCCGATGATTTGAAGTCGGCCGTCGAGCGAATCAAAACCTCCACACAGACCCTACAGGAGACGAACGACATCTTTCAGGCCACCTCAAAGAGCGCGTCGAACGTTCGAGACGGCATGCAGGAGATGCGAAACGCCGTTACTGAGATATCCTCCGGTACGAATGAGCTGACCTCTTCAATCACCAATGTGACGCAACTCACCAATCGGATTCGGGAGTCCGGCTCCGAGATGTCGCAGCGCATCGAGCAGCTACGGCGCACGGTAGACGGCTTGTCGAACGTCTCAAACACAGTGCGGGAGGGCACGCGCGAGATCTCCGCGGCTATGGAGACCCTGTCTCCAACGATGCAAGCGCTTGCCGAGCGCGGAGCCGAGGCGGTGGCTAACCTCCAGAAGCTCGAGCAGACGATCGGCCGCTTCAGCCGGCATTGACGCCCGGCCTGCGGTCTAGCGGGAGGGATATGGTAACGGTTGTACCGCGGTCGGACCCCTCGGTGCTCGAGGCTATGTCGATGCTGCCGCCGTAGCGGTCCATGAGACGTTTGATGAGGGGCATTCCGAAGCCGGTGCCGCGCTCTCCGCGGGTGCCCTCGCGCGTGGTGGGCGCGAAGGGATCAAAGATCGCGGTGAGGAGGTCCTCCGGTATCCCAATCCCGTGGTCCCGGATGAGAATACGGACCCGCGCGTCGACAGGCTCGGCGGAGACGCTCACGGTGCCACCCGGTTCGGAAAACTTGGCGGCGTTGCCGAGCAGGTTCACGAGCACGGAATTGACAAAGGTCCCATGATCCGCGAATCCAGTAGTGCCGAAGCCGACCCGGTTTTCCAGGTGGATTTCCTTGTCCCCGAAGCGCCGGCGGACAACCTGTGCCGAGGCTTCCACGGCGTCGTGGATATCGATTGGAACCATCTCGAGTCGCTTCTTCCCTGACTCCACGGCAAGCATTTGCCTCACCGAGTCGATCGTCTCGAGACCGTTCTCGGTGCTTCGGCGAATCTCTTCGATATACGCTGCCTCGTCGCCCGATCTATCTATAAACTGCAGCATCTGCCGAATTGCTGAGAACGGATTACGCAGGTCGTGACTGAGAATACGGATCAGGTCCTCGCGCTCGCTGCTGGTCCTTGCAAGCTCCCTGTTTGTTTCCTCAAGTCGCTCTCGCTCCTCTTCGAGATCACGGGTCCTCAGCCGAACACGTTCTTCGAGCTGTTCGTTCATGCGCCTCAGGTCTTCGAACCGTCGGGCCTCTTCCTCTCTGCGCACCGCCTCGAGACTATGTCGAAGCTCGGTGTTTCGCAGCTCTCTCTCGCTATCCTCGGTGAGCAGATTGGAGAGTGCCTGGTGTGCGCGTGCCTGCTCGTGATAGGCGGCCTCGAACTCGCCGGCGTCGGCGAGAAGCTGAGCGCGAAGCTGATGCGCATCTTCCTCTACCCGGGAGTGGTTATTGGCGGCCGCGAGCTCGGCCGTTTCTTTGAGTATGGACAGAGCTTCCTCGCGCCGTCCCAGATCCACGCAGATGTGCCCGCGAATGAGCTCCATATCCGTACGGATGCGCGTGAACCGGCGCGGCGCGAGGGCGGCAGATTCCGCCAGACGCCGGGCTTCCTCGAGCCGCCCGAGCTGCCACAGCGCCCGCGCCATGTCTTTGCGGGCACTTGCGTACAGCGTTGCGACCTCATGCTCTGAGACGGAGTCCATTACCAGCCGAAAGTACTCGACGGCTGATTCGGCCCTCCCCTCGCTTACCTCGAGCTCTCCGAGGTGGTACTGGGTCCACGCAATACCGATGCGGTAGTCAATGCGCTCGAAGAGCCTGCGGCTGCCGGTGAAGAGCTCTCGCGCGCGATCGTGGTCTCGCTGAAGAGAATACAGGAGCCCCATATTGCGCAGGCAGTACGCCTCCACACGAGTATGTCCCGCCCGCCGCGCATACTCCATACCCGTGCTCGAGTGCTCGAAACTCTGCGCATACATTCCCACGAAGAAGTAGAGGTTGGCCAGGGTATCGTGTACCGTTGCCGCCACGTCAGGTTCATCGACGTCCGGCGCATCGAGCACCTCGAGTGCCTCTCGCATCTTCGCGAAACCGCCCTCCATATCGTCGAGCACGCTGAGGGCATAGCCGGCGGTACGAAGTGCCTCGGCTTTGCCGCGAGGGTAGGAGGCAGCCTCAGACCGCTCGCCGAGCTCCGCAGCTTCCGCGATCGAGCCCTCCGGGTCCTCCTGAGCGGCTTCCCAGATGCGGTGGTTTGCTTCATCTATGTGGCGCAGCGTGTTGTCGTCCATGCTGATATGCTCCGTTGCCACGTAGTGAGGATCATATCGGATAACAGAAGTCCTTGCACAGCCTATCAATGGAGTGGTGCAAAGCTTCCAGGAGCTTGATGTAACTTTGCGAAGGCAATACCTTCGAACCCATGCAGAGGAGATACTCCGGATGAGCGATCGGTCCCTCGTTCTCGTGGCAGACGACAAAAGCGCGAATCGCCTCAGCGTACGAGTCGTACTCGAGGGCGGGCCCTACGAGGTGATCGAGGCGTCGAACGGGCGTGAGGCGGTCGACATTGCGTTGGAGCGGCTTCCCGAGCTCATCCTCATGGATCTCATGATGCCGGAGCTCGACGGGCTCCAGGCTACGCGGGAGCTGAAAGATCACGACGAGACCGCCCGTATACCGGTTCTCATGCTCACCGCTCTCGACGAGACCGAGGATCGGGTGCGGGCCTTCGAGGCGGGAGCGACCGGATTTCTGAACAAGCCGTTCGACAGCGTGGAGCTCCTTGCTCACGTGCGTTCCTATGTGAATCTTTCACATATAAACCGTAGGTACGTGCTCTCTACGGTGGACCATCACACCGGGCTGCCCAACCGCTCGGCATATCATGAGGCCGTTTCGGAGCTCGAAAGACCGTGGCTTATCCTGATCAACCTGGACAGCATCGAGAGCATCCGTCAGTTCTACGGCGAGCCCCGTGCGCGAGAGATGATGCTCGAATACGCGGAGTACCTGCAGCGAGTCAGCGCGGAGACTGACGGCGCACACGCCGGACGGTTGTTTCACCTCTCACCGGGCGTGCTCGGCATCCTTCTCGAGGATAGGAGCGCAAGGCTCGATCGGGAGAGCGCACTTTCCCTCGGAAGGGCGCTTCACGCCCAGCTTCGCGATTACGAGGTGCAGAAGGAGAACCTGCAGCGGGAAAGTGATTTTACCGTGGTCGTTTCCGCCGCGCAGTCCGCACCGCTCGAGCAGGCGGAGCTTGCGCTTTCGCAGGCACTGAGATCACGCCGGAACGTAGTATATGCCCCTGATCTCGCCGAAGATGCCTACCGCGCGATCGAGAACAATCTCAAGTGGCTGGGACTCATCCGCCAGGCACTCGCACAGGGGCGTTTCGTTGCGTACTACCAGCCCGTTATCGAGATGAAAACGGGAGAGATTCACAAGTACGAAGCCCTGCTGCGAATGCTCGACGACGACGGGCAGCCGATATCTCCTGGTGAATTTCTGCTCGTAGCGAAAAACAGCAAGTTCTACGGCGAAATCACCCGGCTCATGTTCGATCTTGCCGTGCGGGAGTTTATGGACCGCCCCGAGGGTGTTGCCGTGAACCTTTCGGTGCTCGATGTTGAGAACTCCACCACCAGAGAACACATCCTCACGAGCCTGCGGGAGTACCCACAGCTCGCCCGGCGCATCACCCTCGAGATCGTCGAACAGGAGGGCCTGCAGCAGTACGAAAGGGTGAAGGAGTTTGTCAAAGAGTCAAAGAGTTTAGGCGCGCGGATCGCGCTCGACGATTTTGGAAGCGGGTACTCGAACTTCGCCCGTATTCTCGATCTCGACGTGGATTACGTGAAAATCGACGGAAGTATTATACGCCGAGTTTGCGATCAGGCGACTATGCTGCATCTGGTAGAAGGAATACAGTCCTTCGTGTCTCCCAATAACATCGAGCTTATCGCGGAGTTCGTGGAGAACGGGGAGATCCTGCGCAGACTCCTCGAGCTGGGAGTGCAGTACGGGCAGGGCTACCATTTCGGACCTCCGAGTCCGCGGCCGGAGGATGTCCTCAAGGTTTCCGGCTGAGCGGTTCAAAGACTACAGGGGCTGACGCGCGGGGCATTCATCTCGCGCGGCACGCGATCCGTTTCATTTCGGAAACCGAATGGTGAATACCGGGTGCGGCGCACGCTGCAGCTCTATGGTGCCGCCCAACTGCGCCGTCAGGGCCGAAACGAGCCGTAGGCCTAACGTTTGAGGATTGTTCAAATCTATCTCTCCCGGAAAAGGCTTCCCGGTATTGGAGAGGGTCAGCTCATACCGGCTGTTCTTCCGTTCTTCTTCCATTTTCACGTAAAAGAGCGGCTCGTCTGCATCAGTGAAACCGTGCTTTATCGCGTTCGTGGCAATCTCATTAACAATGAGCCCGAGGGACATAGCTGACTTCGTCGGTACAAGAATATCATCTATATCGTTTTCTATTCTCACTTGCTGTTCGGAAAAGGAGGAGAATACGGAGGAGAGAAGCTCACCGATATACTCCCTCACAGAAAGCTCCGTGACGCTCTCGGTCTGGTGGAGTTTTTCGTGAATCAGTCCGATAGCGTCGATCTGATGCTGTATGTCGGAAAGATCGGTCTCCGTATCCGAGGCCTTTAAATTGATGAGCGACGAAACCATGCCGAGATTGTTCTTTATCCTGTGATTGAGCTCTCGCATGAGGAAGTCTTTTTCCTGGAGTGCGTGTTGGAGCTCTTCTTCGGCTCGCCTGCGCGCGGTAATATCCTGCGTCACACCGAACCAGCGTGTGTCCCCCTTATCAACCACAGTGGGATTCGATTCAATGCGCAGCCACCGCAGATCTCCGTCTCCGACGACAAAGCGTCCTTCCCAGAGAAACGGCTTATGGTCTCGGGCGGCTTCCAGATTGCGCGTGAAAAAAGCCTCCCGCTCATCGGGGTGTATTTGATCGTTCACCGCCGCGGCATCGGCCGTGACATCTTCGCGGCGCACCTTGTGGATCGCGCACCACCGGTCGCTCACGTACTCGAAGTTCATGCTGCCATCAGTCCGTATCCAGACGATATAGACGCCCACCGGCACGTTTGCAATCAGCTCATCAAAGCGCGATACGCTCTCTCGAAGCGCTTCCTCCGCCTGCTTGCGTTTGGTGACGTCGTGTACGATAGAGAAGAGCGCCCTTTTCCCGGATACTTCTATCAACGTAGAGTGCACTTCAACATCTCTTAGTTCTCCATTGCTCAACCGATGAGAGAAAAAGAAATGGTTGCGCTTTGCATCAGCTGCTCGGGTTCGCTCGTACGCAACTTCTTCCGCGGGCATCGTGTTTATTTGCTGAATGGACATTCGACGGAGTTCATTTTCCGAAAACCCGTAAAACCGTGATGCAGCCGCGTTGGCATCGAGGATGCTCCCGGTATCGGGGTCAATCAGGAGCATGATCGCGTGATGCTTCTTGAACATGCGCCGGAAGATTTTTTCACTTTCCTGCAGCTCTCTCCGTAACTGCATCTCTTCAGTCACATCTTTGAAGATGCAGTGGGTCTGTTTTATCTTCCCCTCGGACGTGTACGCCATGCTTCCGTTGAAAGATGCATCTATGTAGCCACCGTTCTTCTTTCTCATTCTGTATATGTTGCCCTTGGCGACACCGAGCTTTCTCAGTCGTTCGAAATTATCTTTGAAGTCGTCTACCGAATCGGGGTGCAGGTAGTCGGCAAACGGTGTTCCGAGCACCTCCTCCCGCGTATATCCGCCAAGGGCGTTCAGCCAGGCATGATTTACTTCGAGAAGGCACCCCTCGCTATCCAAGGATTGATAGGGAAGCGGGGCGTTCTCATACAGCGCCTTGTATCTCTCTTCAAGCTGCTTGTAATCGGTAACATCTTCAAAGGCCACCAGGCACAAATCTTCATCCTCTCTGTGGAGGAGAGACGTAGAGACGAGAAACGTCAGTTCCCGTTCCTCTCCCCCCTGGAGGAAGGGAAGCGTAGCTTCCGTCCTGTGATACGCTTCTCCGTTTGCCAGCGTATTTCGTATAACTCCCTTCACAGCACATTTCTTGCAGAACGGGCCGAAACCGCAGCCCTTCGGGTCGTCCAAATGATGGATGCAGCGGAGAGCTTCGCCCCCTCTCTTTCCGATCATCTCTTCGGCCGGCGTACCGGTAAACTGCCCGGCAAACGCATTTGCCTTGCGTACTCTCCGCTCGTTGTCTACCAGCAGCATCAGGACGGGCGTGTGTGTGTAGAGAGCCGTAAGCTCTTCTTCCGTCGCTCTGCGCACGCTGTTCTCCGTTCTGAGTCTCCTGTTGGCCTCGAATAGGGTATAGGCCATATGTATCGATTCGTTGAGCACGAACTCACCAGAGTTCTTGAGTACGTATCCGTATCCGGTAGTCTTCCTGACCCTGTCCACATACTCCTTCTCCGAGTGGCTCGTAAGGAATACGATTGGTATGTCATGGGACGTGCGGATCTCCTCGGCAGCCTCCGTGCCGTCCATGCCCCGGCCGAGATCAATGCCCATGAGAATGAGGGAAATGTCCGGATCCGAATCTACCGCCTCGATAGCCTTCTCGCCGCTATGGGCGGTGACCACCTCATAGCCATGCTTTTCGAGCATTTTCGCTTCCGACAGGGCAATGAGTGCCTCGTCTTCGACGAGGAGAATTCTTTTTGACATAAAGCGCCTACTTAGAAGCGATTGGGTGAGTTGATTTTACTGCCTGTATAGTTTGATTACAAGAACTACGTACTTTAACTTCCAAAAATGTGCACGATAGTGGGCCTTCCCATGCGCATCGTGCCCGAGCCGCCGTTTCCGGCACTGTCCGGGCCCAACCTAAGTCACGAAAAGCTATGCCGGCGGAGAACACGTGAAGCTCAGAACGCTCTTCGTACCATTATCATATCCTGCCGCATAGGTGCCGTCGAGTTGCTCCGCGAGCATTCTGACTATGGTGAGACCAAATCCCGACGTTTTGTTTGCGGCACCCCTCGTGTCGATACCGACGCCGTTGTCATGAATAGTGAGGGTCACCAGATCGTCGGTCTTTGAGAGCTCGGCTACAACACGCCCCTCGTCCCCGTTTTCGAAGGCATATTTGAAAACGTTTGTGAGGAGCTCGTTTATGATGATGCCGAGTAGGGTTGCCGTCCTTGAAGGCAGGGTAAAATCGGCAATTCTCTTCTCAAGGGTCACGTTCTTGCGTTCGGGAAACACCGCGACAAGCGAATCAATCAAACTTTCGGCATAGTCTCTTGCGGAAACAGACTCATGCTCTTTCGCGACCAACAGTTTCTCATACAGTAGACGAATACTGCCGACCCGGGAGATCGCGTCCTGCAAGGCGGCTTTCGCATGGGCATTATCGGTGGAGCTCGCCTGCAGAGATAGAAGGGATTCAACCTGAAAAATGCTGTTTTTGATGCGGTGGTGGACCTCCCGTAGGAGGGTTTCCTTTTCCGAAAGCTGCCGTTGGATTTCTGCTTCGGCCTGTTTGCGCTCGGTGATGTCCTGGAGCGTCCCAACGACCCAGTGGTGCTGGGCGTCATACTCCGCGACAGAGTGGATAATTCGTACCCTGTTGTCCGAGGGGCGGCGTATCTGAAACTCGACATCGTAGGGGGTGCCGTTCTCGACAAGCGCCGCGAGCGCGGCGTCGAGTTTCGGGCGATACTCGGGGAGGACAAGCGACTGGACATGTTCGATCGTCAACTCACCCTCGCATACCCCATAGATCCTCCGGGCTTGATCTGAGGCGATCACGACGCCCGAATCCCGATCGAACCGCCACGAGCCGAGCTGTGCCATTGCCTGCGCCCGCGCCATGTCGCGTTCGCTGTCGGCCAGCGCCTGCGCCACCCGATACTCCTCGGTCACATCACGAAAGACCAGCACCACCCCGGTGGTATTCTCGGTATCGTCCCGTATGGGAGCGGCACTGTCTGCTATCTGATATTTCGTTCCATCTCTGGAGATCAGCATTGTATGGTTTGCAAGCCCGACAACGTGTCCGGTTTCCAGCACCTTGGCTACCGGGTTTTGCGCCTCTTTGCCGGTATCGGCGTGCACGATACGAAACACCTCGTGGAGAGCTTTTCCTTTTGCCTCATCAATACGCCACCCGCACAAGCTCTCGGCTACGGGGTTCATCCGGACAATGCGTCCTTCAATATCCGTGGATATCACGGCGTCGCCAATAGAGTTGAGAGTGATGCGCAGGTTCTCCTCGCGTGCCCTTAACTGCTGTTCGGCGCGTTTGCGTTCGCTGATGTCTCGCGAAGAGGTAAGTATGTAAGTGCTTCCACCCAGCCCTACTTTGGAAACGACGATTTCAATCGGAAAGACGGAGTCGTCTTTGCGCCTCAGTTGGGCTTCGAAACGGTACGGTTGATCGTATCCTACGTTCTTCCAGAAGTTCCCGCCGTCTTCTCGCTCCACGTAATCGGGATCGAGGTCCGGAATAGCCATCGAAAGCAGCTCTTCTCGGCTATAGCCGGTGAGGTCGACTCCTCTCTGGTTCACATCCACGATATTGCCATCCAAATCGTGCAGAAAGAACATGTCGATTGACTGATTCATCATCGTACGGAACTTCTCTTCGCTTTCGTGTAGTTGCTCCGCAATCTGTTCCTGCTCGACAAGTGCCGTTCCAAGGCTTTCCTTTTGCCTCTTCAGTTCGACATGTGCCTCGTAGAGGCGGAAAGCCATTTTGATCGAAGCCAGGAGAACGGTATCTCCTGAGTTCTTGACGATGTAACCGTAGGAGGTGATGCCCTCGGTCTTCTCCACCACCTCCGGCTCGGTGTGGGAAGAGAGAAACGCGACCGGCAGGTCGTGGCCCTCGAGAATTCTCTCGGCAGCCTCCGTGCCGTCCATCCCGTTTCCGAGATCGATGTCCATGAGGATGAGAGAAATCTCCGGGTCCGAGTCTACCGCCTCGATGGCCTTCTCGCCGTTATGGAAGATGACTACCTCGTAGCCATGCTTTTCGAGTATTTGCGCTTCCGACATGGCGATGAGCGCCTCGTCTTCTACCAGGAGAATCCGTTTAGACATAGCACGCCTACCTGAAAGCGATGAATTTCCTGCATTTTACCACCGATATGATTTTGCCACCAGCGCCATAAAGGCTATTATCTCTACGATGGCAGAAACCAATCCCGCATCCGGAAACACCCGCCGGCGAAGGCCGGAGGCTGCAACGACAGGCTACTTCTGGGCACTGTTCACGCTGGGCCTCGCCGCAGCCTCCATCGGTCCGTCCCTCGCCGGCCTGGCACGGAACACCGGAGCAACCTTGGGCGCGGCAAGCATCGTGTTTGCCGCATACCGCGCCGGGTTCGTGGGCGGAGCGTTCCTCGGGGGCGCGCTACTCGACAGACTGCGGGGGCACCCGATCCTGGCGGCGGCGATGTTCACCATGGCCGTCATGCTCGCCGCCATACCGCAGTTGCCGAGCGTCGGAGTGCTGGGCGCGGGCTTCCTGGTGCTGGGAGTCGGCGCTGGCACGGTTGAGATTGGCGGCAACACACTGCTCGTGTGGCGCTACGGGAGCCGCGTCGGACCCTACATGAATGGTCTCCACTTCGCCTTCGGTATCGGGGCGATACTCTCCCCGATACTCATCGGGCGTGCTATTGGATTGACCGGCGACATTTCCGGCGGGTTTCTATTGGCGTCCCTTTTGATCCTGCCGGGGACGGTACTTGTGCTGCGAGTCCCGAGTCCCGGGTCCCGTGAGGAGAAGCACGGCGACAGGCCGCAAAGCTCGGTCGCAATCACGGCATTGATCGCCCTGTTCCTCCTGCTGTACGTCGCAGCCGAGGCGGGG
>JAAAOR010000038.1 GCA_009908735.1 Spirochaetota bacterium
GCCGAGCCAGGCCCGGGTGTGGGCGGTGTCGCCTACTCCCGCGCCGCAGTCGGTGAGTCCGCCGGCGGCGCGTACCTCGATGGAAGTCTCGAGGACGCCTACCGGGTCTGCCTGTGGTCCTCTCTCGCCAGCCGTGTCCTCGGTGAGCTTGCAACCGACGTCGTAGCCAATCGTGATGCTCTGTATCGCGCCGCCGCCGCGGTACCCTTCGAGGAGTATTTCGACCTCGACCACACGTTTGCTGTGTTCGGCCACAGCGCGCACCGTGAGTTTAACGATTCCCGACTTGCCTTTCTCGTGATCAAGGATGCGATAGCCGACAGATTTCGCGAACGCTTCGGCCGCCGGCCCTCGGTCGATACCGAACGCCCCGAGGTTCGCATCAACCTGCATCTTACCGAATCACGCATGCGGCTCTACGTCGATTTTTCCGGTGAGAGTCTTCACAAGCGCGGCTATCGGCGGGTCGCGAGCGCGGCGCCCCTGCGCGAGAATACCGCCGCCGCGGTGCTCGATCGCGCGGGGTGGGGCACGGCCCTCGCGGCATGGCGGCGGGGCGAGGGACCGCAGCCCGTTCTTGCGGATCCCATGTGCGGCTCGGGGACGATAGCCATCGAGGCCGCGCGACAGGCCATCGACATGGCGCCCGGCGCGGACCGGACCGACTTCGGATTCGTTCGCCTCCGCGGTTACGATGAAGCGGCATGGCGACGCCTTCAGGAGGAAGCGGTTGAGCGCCTCAAGCGCGGGCGTGAGGCGTGGAGAGCTGCCGACGGGCGGATCTGGGCCTCGGATGTCGACCCTGCCGCGGTGGAAGCGACCCGGTCCAACGGCGAAGCCGCCGGAGTCTCGGACATTCTCACAATCGAGGTTGCGGATTTTACCCGTCTGCGCCGCGGCGCGATCCTCGGTGCGCTCAACAAAAGCTTCGACTCGGATGACACTGCAGGCAGTCTCATTGTCACCAATCCGCCCTACGGACACCGACTCGCCGGCGAGGGGCAGGTGCACGGACGGCTCGGTAAGTGGCTTGCCGAGCGCTTCACCGGCTTCCGCGCGGCCGTGCTCGCAGATTCGAAGGAGCAAGCACGGGAGCTCGGGTTGCGTGCCGATCGCCTGTATTCGCTCCACAACGGGAACCTCAAGGTAGTGCTCGCGGTGCTCTCCCTCGATGAGTCAAACCGCTATCGCGCCGCGGGAGATCGGGGCAGGGCCGGAGGCCACAGCGCCGCCGGCCATAGTGCCGAAGGCCGCTACGCTGCCGGCGGTGGCGGCGAGCCGGTGGAACGCAGGCCCGCGACATCAGTTGACGAGACCCGCGGCATCGAGTCGATCATCAACCGGCTTCGAAAGAACCGCCGTGCGCTCAAGCGCTTCCTCGTTCGAGAAGCGGTGACCTGCTACCGGCTCTATGATGCCGACATCCCTCAGTACGCCGCCGCAGTCGACGTGTACGCCGACCGTGAGAAAACGACGCGCGCGGTGGTGCAGGAGTACGCGCCGCCGGCCACGGTCGACGAGCACGCGGCGGTTGAACGCTTCTCCGAGCTCGTCGGGGCGGTACGGTCCTTTCTCGAGATCGGACCGGAGGCGGTGTTCACCCGCGAGCGTCGCCGCCAGCGCGGTGCCGAGCAATACCGCCCTCGGGCGACCGGCGGGTCGGTCACGGCTGTTGTGGAGGAGGACGGCTTACTGTTCGAGGTCAACTTCACCGACTACCTCGACGTGGGCCTCTTTCTCGACCATCGGCTCGTCCGGCGCAGGATTCGTGAGCGTGCCGAGGGAACTCGGTTTCTCAACCTGTTTGCCTATACCTGTGCGGCAACCGTCCACGCTGCCGCGGGTAGCGCTTCGCGAACGGTCTCGGTGGATACCTCCCATTCCTACCTCGAGTGGGGAAAGCGCAATCTCGGCCTTAATGGCATCGGCGGGCCCGCCCACGAGATCGTCCGCGCAGATAGTCTGACGTTCCTCCGTCGCGGGAGGGATGTGTTCGACCTCATGCTGATAGACCCGCCCTCGTTCTCCAACAGCAAAAGCCGAGATGTTGATTTCGACGTCCAACGCGATCACGTCGAGCTCCTACGCGCCGCGTTGTCCCGTCTTGCGCCGGGCGGAAGCGTTTACTTCTCCGCAAACCTGCGATCATTCTCTCTCTCCGATGAAGTCAGCGGGATGGCGGAGGTAACGGATCTCTCGGAGGACACGCTTCCCCCGGACTTTGCGCGCAGTGCCGGGCGGCGGAACGTGTACCGCCTTGAGAAGGAGGCAAACCGGTGAATCAGTCCGCGGCTCGTTTCCCGCTGGCCTCGGCGTTACTCCTGGTCAGTGTATTCTTCCTGACGTTCATCTCTCGCACCATTCTGTCTCCCCTGCTGTTGTCCATCGAGGCGGACCTCGGCGTGTCCCATGCGGTAGCGGGGTCCTTCTTTCTCGTGATTTCGGTAGGGCTCATGGTGACCATGCTCTCCTCGGGATTCCTGTCGCAGCGGCTCAACCATCACCAGACCATTTCGGTCGCCGTGGGTCTTGCCGGCGTGGGGCTCTTGATCCTTTCTTCGAGCATTGCCCTGGGCTGGTTCCGCCTCGGGCTCCTGCTCCTCGGGGCGGGGGCCGGCCTGTATCTGCCGTCGGGTATCGCTACGCTGACCGATGTGACCCCTCCCAAACAGTGGGGCAGCGCCATAGCTCTTCACGAGCTGGGTCCCATCCTGGGCCTGGCCGCCGGTCCGCTTCTGGCGGAGCTGGTGCTGCGGGTCGCCTCGTGGCGTGCGCTGCTGGCCGCAATCGGCGCCGTCTCCATCATCATGGCGCTCGTATTCGCGCGCTTCGGCGCGGGCGGTCGCTTCCACGGTGAGCCTCCTCGTTGGTCCGCCTTGGGCAAGCTAGTGGTGATGCGAAGATTCTGGGTGATCGCCTTTTTCTTCATCATGGCGATAGGGCTGGAGCTCGGCGTGTACTCGATGCTTCCTACATACCTGGTTGTAGAACGAGGCATGGAGCAGTCGCTGGTAAACTCGATCGTGAGCACGTCCCGGCTGACAGCACTTTTTGTGGTCTTTCTGGCAGGCTGGCTTTCGGATCACCTCGGCGTGCAGCGCGTCCTCGGCGTTGTCGCGGTTGCCGCCGGGGCAACAACCGCGCTCATCGGTTTCACTGAGGGGCTGATTCTCGTTGTCGCTGTCTACCTCCAGCCGATGTTCATATCCGCGTTCTTCCCGGCCGGGCTCAGCGCCCTGGCCGGAGTGAGCACTCCCGAGCGGCGCAACCTGGCGGTCTCCGTGGTGATACCGCTGGCCTATCTTTTCGGCGCCGGGGCGTTTCCGGCCATTCTCGGCAGACTTGCAGAGACGGGAGCCTCCGGCACCGGATTCATCGCCATCGGTGCGCTCATGGCCGCCGGCGCGCTTGTGGCGCCCTACGCTACGAGCCGCTGAGGCGTTTGGTGAGTTCGTCGAGCTCCGACTTATAGGAGGAGAGATCGTTCAGGCGGGTGGTGCCCCTCGGAAGCTTGAGCTGCAGCATCTCATCCGCGCGTGCCCGTGCACGCTTGTTTCGGTTCCCCTGATTTATGCTTATGAGCTTCACATGACGCGGCGAGTATTCCTCGAGGTAGGTGTTGACCGCACCCGGCAGCTGCGTTGCCCAGACCGGCGCGCAGAGAACGAGAAGCTCGGCGTTACGGTCTTCATCGGGCATGGCTTCGATCGAGGGCTTCCGACCGAGCATCGTGCCGAACACGGCGCGTACAATCCCGTCCCGGTTGCCGGTGCGTCCGGCCTCGACGATTTCCCGTGCTTCCAGTCCGAGACGTTCCGCCATGTATTCGGCGGCGAGGCGATTGTTTCCCGTGCGAGAGTAGTAGCGGATGATCACTTGAGACTCCTTGCTCTTGTGTCGGCTCGACTCGGTCGAGTTCTTCTCCCCATCTTAGGCCTCATTTCCCTCGGATAGAAGGGGAAAATCAGGGCTGTCGCTGTAGACGGAAGCTACCGGGGCGGTTCAGTCTCCAATGACTCGCTCCTCGGCGAGAGCGTCCTCAGAGTCCGAGAGCTGACCCATGCTCAGCCGCGCGGGTTCTTCGGTGGAGTTTTGCTCGAGTTTGTTGCCGTTGACCATCGCACGGTACCGTCGCATCTCAAGACATCCCGTCTGGTAGAGTGTCCAGAAAACACGTCTCGAAAACTGTACTCTCCAGGAAGGGCGTCAAGAGGCTTTTGCACTCCGATTCGGTGTTTTTAGGGGCTGCAGAAAGGTGTGCCTTTTTGGACCCGTGCCGGCGGGCTCGGAGTGAACCGCCCCGGTTTCTTCGGAGACCGTTTTAGTTGAGTCCAGCCACCATGGCTGGAGCTTTCACCCGACTGTAGTATACACGCTCGAACTCAGCTGGAGGAATATCTCCGATTGGTCCGAGTAGCCTCCGGTTGTTGAACCAGTCCACCCACTCGAGGGTGGCATACTCCACCGCTTCCAGAGTCCGCCACGGACCGCGGGGCCGGATCACTTCGGTCTTGTACAGCCCGATGATCGACTCGGCCATCGCGTTGTCGTAGGAGTCGCCGACGCTTCCCACCGAGGGTTCGATGCCTTCCTCGGCCAGCCGTCCGGTGTAGCGAACCGACAGGTACTGACTTCCACGATTGCTGTGATGGATCAGCTTGCCACTCAGATCGCGAGCCCAGATTGCCTGCTCCAGCGCGTCCAGCGTCAGCTCCGCGCTCATCGTTGTGGCCACCCGCCGGCCGGCGATCATCCGGGCGAACACGTTGATCACAAACGCGACGTAGACCCAGCCGCTGCATGTGGCCACGAAGTTGAAGTCCGCGATCCACAGCTGGTTGGGGCGGGTTGCGACGAACTCCCGATTCACCAGGTCTGCTGGTCGTCCATCGTTGCTTCCGGCCACGGTCGTCGTGGGACTCCTGCGGCCCCTCACGACACCTCTGAGGCCCATCTGAGCCATCAGGCGGGCCACGGCGCACCGCGCCACCACCAGGCCCTCACGGCGCAGCTGGAGCCACACCTTGCGTGCCCCATAGACGCGGCGGATCTCCTCCGCAAAAAACGCGTCTCGCCGCGCTCGCAACGGTAACCGAGCAGCGTCACCTTCGCGTGCCTTGTGCTCGTAGTCGGTCGACGGAGCTCTTGACGTATCACCGTCCAGATCGGCTCGACTCCGTGCTCCTGGCGGTGGTCGTCGATGAACCTGGTCATCGCTTCGGTGGGCCGGTCTCCTCGACGCCTGTGCGAAATATGCGCTCGCCTTTCGCAGGATCTCGTTCGCTCGCCTGAGCTCCCGGTTCTCCCGCTCAAGATCCTTCATCCGGCCCCGCTCGTCGGTGGTAAGTCCTCCACGCATCCCGGCATCCCGCTCGGCCTGGCGGACCCACTTGCAAAGCGCCTCACTCGAACAGCCAACCTTATGCGCGATCGACGTGATCGCCGCCCACTGCGATTCGTGCTCGTCTTGGTGATCGAGCACCAGCCGCACCGCTCGCTCCCGTACCTCAATTGGGTACCTTGCCTGACTTCCCATAGCACCATCCTCTCACAGGTTTTGGTCTCCGGGAAAGTCGGGGTGGTTCATGCTGGCGCGCCTGCCAGGGTTTGTTCCAATGTTTTCCCAAAACCAGGCCTCAGAGAAAAGCGTCTTTGCCGCTTCTTGCGCGTGCCGTCGATGTTGACCGTGAAGTAGTAGACGCCTTTGCGGTCGTCTCTCTTGTACGGTTCCGGGTACTTCTTTTTCATGGGTGCCACCTCGCGTCGCTGCGACCCAAGTGCGACCCGGGAAGCCTTGTAAGCCTCAAAAAAGAACGCCCCGGAGTGCTCCGGGGCGCTAATTCCTTACATCGTTGGCAGTAAAAGCTCCCCCGGTTGGACTCGAACCAACGACATAGTGGTTAACAGCCACTCGCTCTACCGGCTGAGCTACAGGGGAATGCATTGAATGCGACCAGAAACATACCCAACGTCAAAAAAGTTGTCAAGAGCTGCCCCGGCGCCTATCGCACCGCCGCCCCGGTCCCCGGGCCCCTGGCTTCCCGCGCCCCGGCGTTTCTCAGCCCGCCGCCCCAGCGCCGTCTCCCGGCCCCGACGGCCCGGCACCGACGCCCCGCCCCCGAGCTACACGCCGACGACGGGCACGTCCGCGCCGCACTCGGAACATCGTCCATCCCGAACGCCGGAAACGCGCGTCCGGTACCCGCTGCGCTCGATGAGCAGATTCCCGCACGAGGGGCAGCGGGTGTTGGCCGGGGCCCGAATGTTGCCGGGGTAGACGAAGTTGAGGTGTTCTCTCGCGATCTCGATACGCGAGAGCAAATGCTCGGGACTGGTCGCTTCAGTGGTGTAGTTGAAGGTCGGGTAGTAGGCGGACATATGGAGAGGGATGTTGGGATCTAAACCGGCGATGAACTTCGCGATCTCACGGGTCTCTTCGTCGGAGTCATTCTTGCCGGGAATAACGAGGGTGGTGACCTCGACGTGGCAGCGCTCGGAGGCGATTTCTATGCCCCGCAGCACCTCTTTGAGGCCGCCGCGGAGCTCCTTGCGGTAAAAGTCCTCCTGAAAACCCTTGAGGTCGATATTCGCCGCGTCCATGGCGGAGTAGATCTCCTTCGCGGAATCCTCGTTCAGATATCCCGCGGTGACGAGCACGTTCTTGAGGCCCGCGTCGGCCGCTCGCGCGGCAGAGTCAAGAACGTATTCGGCGTGAATCGCCGGCTCATTGTAGGTGTAGGCGATGCCGAAGGAGCCCTCGCGCTGTGCGCGGGAGACGAGATCAACCGCAGACACATGCTCGGTGCGGGCGACTGTCGACTGGGAAATGCGGTAGTTCTGGCAAAACGGACAGCGAAAAAAGCAGCCGAGAAAACCGACCGACATGATGGGCTTTCCGGGATGGAAGTGAAACAGAGGCTTCTTCTCGATTGGATCTACGCCGAGGGCGCTGGCCGCGCCGTAGAAGGGCAGTACCAGCTCGCCGGCTTGGTTCTTTCGAACTTGGCAGAACCCAAACTTACCGTCCGCGATGACGCAGTTGTGGGGACAGAGTCGGCAGCGGACCTTTCCGTCGTCAAGCTTCTCGTAAAACCGGGCCTGGGGCGTTGTTGTTGTGATTGACTCGGGCATATCTTACGTTAAAACGTAATACCGGCGCGCCGTCGCGTGAAGCGAATCCGACGATCGCGACACGCAACGCGCTGCGGGACGCCGTGACCGGCAGCCACCCGCGCCCCTAACGGCTCCCGCAGCAACTCAGGAGCTCGCCTGCTCGATGGCGCGTTGTGTGTGGGTTTCGAGATATTCCGCGATGCGCCCGCGGGCGGGCTCGTCGATTCGCTCGAAGGTAAGTGCGAGGCTCTCGGTGTTTCGCACGACGGTACAGTCGACGGTGAGGTGGTCGTCGCCGACGCGAAGCGAGCAGGAGGTCAGCAGGCGCCCTGTGTCGAGGTCCTGCACGAGCTGCGGGCGATGCGGTGAGAAGCGGATTCCCGTAGTGGAGATGTCCTCGACGGTACCCGGAATCAGCCGTAGGTGCCTCGGATGGGAAAACAAGAAGTCGATGTCGTCGAGCTCATCAGGTGTGTGCCGATAATCTCCGCGGCTTTCATCGAGGCGCTTGTAGCGCGTAATAATATCCCTGAGCCTGTTGAGATCCTGGCGATTCTGCAGCGACGCATCGATTACTGCATTGACGCTGAGGTGCTGGGCGGCGGAAGCCTCGTCCGCGTCAAATGAATCGCTCACAAGCAGGACGAAGATGATGCGATCGCGGGCGTAGGTGTTCCTCAGGAACATGAGGAAAGTCTTCCAGTGGCGAGGAAAGTCTACGGCACTGAAAATCACCACATCGGGCTCGACCTCATCCAGGTTGTCCATGCCTTTCAGGGGACTCCAGTATTGGATGATCTCGACCTGATGTGGTCGAAACTCACGCGCTATGCGGTCCTGCAGCTCGTCCGACTCGGTAATCAGTAACAACTTCATTCGGTGCCCACGTTTGTGACGCTGTAGTCGTAGATGTCCCAGTATCCACTCTCACGCCGCAGAAAGTACGTGTATTCCTTAATCTCGGTGAAGTTATCGTATCGAAATCTCAGCAGCGCAACCACCCGTCCCTCGGTCGGAGTATAGCTCGTGCGCACGATCTCGTAACTGTCCGGCACGACATTGATGGTATCCTCGACGGTCTGCTGCTGCAACTGCTCGCGAAAATCCTGTACCTCGCGGCGCCGGGCTTCCTCCGACAAACGCAAATAGCGACGCTCGCGGGCGGGGTTGGCGCGAAGAAGGCTTTCGACGTCGAGGTAAAGGAGAAAGCGGTTCCACTGCCCCCGCTGGCGTGCCGTGAGCATGTAGTCGACGACCTCATCGGGCGGCATGTCGACGCGCTGCAGCACCTCCCCGGTTTCCGCGTCTACGGCGGCTTCGACCGCATCCATCCCGGTTGCCGGCGGGCGCACCGAGAGCATGAGTCTGTCCGAGGCAAGCGGCGAGGAGCCGTCGCTCGTTACGAGGTCTGGAAAAAAGCGGGCGCTGATGACGTACATGCCGGCGCCGGGAATATCGACGTACTCGGCGATGTTCTCGGTAAACGCGTACTCTTCGCCGGGGGCGAGACTTACTTCCCGGTAGAACACCTGTTGATTGGAGGCTCGTTCCCTGCTAAATTCCTGGGAAGCTTCAAGTTGCATATTCGCAAGGGTCCGAACGTCGAAATTGATGTTGAACATGCGGTTTTCGGCGAGCCTGAAGCGGTAGGTGTCAGGGGACTCGTTTCTAATCATCATTTTTACGATGATGTCGTCACCCGGGAAATAAATCGACTTGTCAAAATACCGGATCGAGAGATCCACGTCTTGGGCGAATCCGGCCGAACTTCCCGCGAACAAAATAATGCTTACAAGGATGAGCAATTTGGTCTTCACAGACGCATCTCCACCTCAGTTTATTACATTTTCGGAATAATACATGATAACCTTATTCACAGAGGCCATAACTTCCAGGCTCAAGACCTACGGGCCCTTCAAAACGCTCGCGCATAAGTTTCGCGGCCGTAGTTTCCCCATCGATGTGGTCGGGCCAAAGGGCAGTTTTTTCGCCGTCATCGTTGCGCGTCTTTTCGAGCAGACGCATCATCCTCTTCTCATAACCGTGCCGACAGAGCAGGAGGCGCGCCATCTCGAGAGCGACCTCGAGCTTCTCGGCGTTGCGGTGGATCCCTTCCCCTGGTGGCAGACAGTCGCCTATCGTCCCACTCCGCACAATTCGGATATCTTCGGTCGCCGGGCTCGTGCCCTCGGCGACCTGCTTGCCGGTCGGCGGGCGGTGCACGTGGTACCGCTTCGTGCCCTCGCCACACCTGTTCCGCCACCGGCCTACCTGCGCTCGCTGCTGTTCACCGTCAAACGGGGCGCCGGCTTCGACCCTGTAGAGCTCTCCGACCGCCTCGAGCGCTACGGTTACTCCCGAGTTCCGCGAGTGTCGGTTCACGGCGAGTACGCCCTTCGCGGCGAGGTGCTGGACATCTTCCTTGCGGGTCACGAGGAGCCCCTACGAATCGTCTTCGAGTTCGACGAGGTGGAGCGCATCACCTTCTTCGACCCGCTCACCCAGAGCTCGAGCACCAAGGTGAACGAGGTCGATATCATTCCGATGCGAGAGGTCGTCTGGGATGAGGAGCGCATCGCGGTCCTCGAGCGACGACTTGCCGAGCTTCCGGAGACACCGCAGGGGGGCGGGCCGGTCCCCGACGAGCTTCGGGATAAGGGTCGCGTCGCCGGCGAAGAGCTCTACTATCCCCTCGCCTTCGAGGAGCCGGCTTCCGTTATCGACTATCTTGCCGAGTACGGCGTCGTGGTCTACGCCGATTATGAACGCCTTGTCTCTGGCGCGGACGCCCTCGAGCGTGAGTACGACGGCCTCTATCGCAAGGCCAGACGGGAAGGCAACCCACCTCGCCCGGAACGCATCCTCTTCGACCTCGAGACCCTCGAGGCCCGCCGCAGCGCCGCAATCCGCTTCCACGTGCTGCAGGAACAGGC
>JAAAOR010000059.1 GCA_009908735.1 Spirochaetota bacterium
CGAGGCCCTTCTCGAGAACTCGCCGGGAGATGAGGTCCGGGTTCTCGAGCACGGCCTTGTAGGTCTCCGAGGAGCCGATGGTCGTGACGATCCCTTCACCCACCCGGGCGATGATGGTCTCCTCGGTTGCACCACCCACGAGGCGCTCGATGTTGGCGCGAACCGTGACCCGCGCCTTCACCTTGAGCTGAATCCCGTCCTTGGCCACCGCCTCGATGGCGGCCTTTCCCTGCTCGGGGTTGGGACAGTCGATTACCTTCGGATTAACGCTCGTCTTGACTGCCTCGAGCACGTCCCGCCCCGCAAGGTCGATCGCCGCCGCCTGCTGGAAATCGAGGGGGATGTTCGCCTTGTTTGCCGCAACGAGTGACTGGCTGACCCGGCGCACGTCACCACTAGCGAGGTAGTGGGTCTCGAGAAGCTCGGATTCCATGGGAATTCCGGCCTTTACGAGGATGATTCGCGAATCAACGATGATGGCCGGGCTCACATTCCGAAGCCACATACCGATGAGGCGCGCGAGCCCCACAGGCGCACCGGAGAGCAGGGCGCGAAACCACAACCCGAAGAACTTGATGAACAGAAAGAGAATACCGAGGGCTACGAGCCCTAGTACGACATAGAGAATGATCACTTGCATGGCTACACTCCTTCACTCGATTCGGCACGTCGCACAACGACGCGGCTGCCCTCCACGCGGACGACCCGCACGGGCGCATCCTGCTCTATGAACTCACCCGTAGTGACGACACTCTGCTTTCGACCGTCGATCTCGGCCACGCCCGAGGGCCGCAGCGTCGTCTTCGCCCGCCCGTGCTTGCCGACGAGCCCCTCGTAGGCGGAGCTCGTGTAGGAGGCGTAGCCGCTGTCGCGGTCGAAGCTGTCGGAGAGGATGAGTCGTTTACCGATAAACGTTTTCGGAAAGTACTTGAGCCCAAGAAAGAGCGCAAGCGGGGTTGTGACGAGAGCGGTGGCAAGCACGACCGTGCCGAGGGCGTCGCCGTGCTCGTTATAGGCGAAGACCACCGCCGCGATAACCGAGCCGAGCCCGGCGAGCCCGATGAGCCCGAACGCGGGGATGAGCAGCTCGGCGAAGATCGCGATGAGCCCCACCCCTATCAGCACAAATGATCCCCACAGCGGCATCGCCTCACCTCCATCCGCGCGCTGCGGCCGCGGTACCGGCAACCGCAGCGGCACCGTCGACGGCGCCGCCGACGAACCCGCCCGCGGCGCTCATGAACGGCTCCTCACGATAATGCGGTTCCCGTCGACCCGGATTACCTCTACCTCGGTGCCCGCGTCGATCCACTCGCCGTCAGCCTCCACCGACACCCGCTCGTCATCGATGTCGGCGCTGCCCGCAGGACGGAGGGTCGACACAGCGCGTCCGGTCCTGCCGAGATAGCGCTCGCGCACCTCGTTGGTCTGCACGGTAAACCCCGCGGACGTCTCCTGTGTGTCGGCGAGCTTGAGACGGCTGAACATATTGGTGCGCCCGAAGAGATAGGCAAAACCCGCAAAGGCGAGAAAGGCGCCCACCGTGTTTGCCAGGACCAGCAATACGTTGCGATTCAGCAGATCCCACTGCCAGTCGAACTCCGGCACGATGAAGCTCTGCATCGAGAGGATGAGCGACGCGATAATCAGCGCAAGCCCCGAGATGCCGGCCACCCCGAAACCGGGAATGACGAACACCTCGAGGAGGAGCAACACGATTCCGCCCATGAAGAGCAAGAGCTCCAGCGAGGCAACTCGGCCAAGCATCAAGTTCGCCGTAAACAGCAGGGAAAACGCGATAATGGCCACCGAGCCCGGAATACCGAAACCGGGACTGGTAATTTCGAGGAAGAGGGCCACCAGGCCGGCGAGGATGAGTACGCTCGTAAATGCACTACCGGTGACTACCGACACGATCCGGTCGGCGGAGTCGGGGGAAAGCTCCGCCACGCGCCCTGCCTCGAGTCCGAGCTCCGCGTAAAGCTCCCCGAAACCGGCGGGCGAACCCGAGGAAACGCCGTACCGCTCCATCTCGCCGGCGGTCAGCGAGAGCAGTTTTCCCTCTTCGGAAATAGTAGACTCGATCTCCGCCGTCGGACCCCCGGCCTCTGCTTCCTCCTGCAGGCGGGCAAACTCCTCGCCGGTTACGATCCGGGGTTCCCCGCCGACGAGCGCCTCCAGCGCCACGACGTCGGCATCAACCATAGCGAGCGCAATCGCGCGCGGGTAGCCGTTTTTCTCCGCGAGGGCGGCCATCTGGGTGCGTACCGCACTCACCGTTTTCTCGCTTGCCGCCTCCTGTCCGCCGCTCGGCCCCTGCAACACCGGAGCGGCCGAGCCCATCGACGTGCCGGGCGCCATATAGATGCGGTCGGCTGCCATCGAAATAATCGCCCCGGCCGACCAGCTGACCCCGGTACCCTCGGGGCGCACACGCACGTAGGCGACTGTTTCAATGTCGGTGAGAGATCCGATACGCGTGGTAATTTCGAGGGCGGAATCCACCCGGCCACCAAAGGTGTCTACGTCGAAAATCACGTAGGAAACACCCTCGGAGCGCGCGCGCTCGACGCTCCGACTGATGTAAACCGAGAGGGGACGGTCGATGGTCCCGTGAATCGGCACCACGAATGCATCGGGATCGGTTACATCCGATGAATCCGGCGCCGGGGCACCCTCTTGGGCGGAAGCCGGCGCGAGAGTAACAGTAAGCAACCAAAGGCCGATTAATAGTTTATGCGCCATTGAAGTGCCTTGACGGATGTAAGCTACGCCCGAAGAATTCGATTGTCAAGCTTGGAGGTGACCGAATGAACCGACGTGTAATCACGCTGCTGCTCCTCGTGCTGGTTTCTATTGCCGCTACCCCCGCCCTCGCCGAGGGCGACGTAGGTGTCGGGTTTATCGCCGGCGATCCGACCGGCTTCAGCATGGTCATTGCCGACCGCATTGCCCTTGGCATTGGGTGGGCGCTCGCCAATCACCTGCAGATCAACGCCGACGTGTGGGTCATTGATCAAACGCTTGAGAACGATGTCGACTGGCACATTGGGATCGGCGGCGCCGTGAAGGTGTTCAATGAGGAGAGCAACCTCACCCCTACGCAGGAGCGCGAGGAGGCCGATCTCGCGGTCGGTATTCGCTTTCCGGTTACCATTCAGTATCTTCTCACCCAACGCCTCGAGCTCCACGGGGAAGCGTCGCCGGGTGTGGAAGTGTTTCCCGGGTTCGGCCTCGATGTTGATGTGGGGCTCGGACTGAGGTACCGCCTGTAATGAACGTGGGATTAGTTCGCGACACACTCTATCTCAGACACACCAACGGGGACGGCCACCCCGAGCGGCCGGAGCGTCTTGTGGCGATTGATGAGGCGATCCGCGGCGCCGCCTTTTCCGCCGAGTTACTCGATCTACCTCCACGTGATGCGCGCGGTGACGAGCTTGAGCGCGTCCACGATCGGGATTACATCCGTCGTATCGCGGCAACCGACGGAGAGGGCGCGCGCATGCTCGATTCGGATACCGGCGCAGCACCCGAATCCTACCGGGCGGCGCTGCGGGCGGCGGGCGGAGCTATCACGGCAGTGGATGCCGTGCTCTCAGGCGACGTGCGGCGGAGCTTCGTACTGCCGCGGCCACCGGGGCACCACGCGGAGCGAAACCGCGCGATGGGCTTTTGCCTGTTCAACAACGTCGCCGTCGCCGCACGCCACGCGCGCGAGGCCTATGGTCTCGAGCGCGTCGCCATCGTCGACTGGGACGTTCACCACGGAAACGGGACGCAGTGGAGCTTCTACGAGGACCCCTCGGTGCTATACGTCTCTATCCACGAGTATCCCCTTTTTCCCGGAACGGGACTCGTGCAGGACACCGGCCGCGACATTGGCGAGGGATATACAGTGAACCTGCCCCTCCCGGCCGGGCAGACGGATCGGCATTACGCCATCGCCTTCGAACAGGTGGTGTTGCCGGTGCTCGTAGAGTTCGATCCGCAGCTCCTGCTGGTGTCGGCGGGCTTCGACGCTCATCGCGATGATCCGCTCGCCCGCATGCAACTCTCCGTCGACGGCTTTCGCTGGATGACGCGAGCGCTCGTCGAGCTTGCCGAGGAGCATGCCGAAGGCCGCATCGTGCACGTGCTGGAGGGAGGCTACAACCTCGCGGCCCTCTCCGAGGGCGTCACGGCCGTTCTCGAGGAGCTCACAAGCGACGAGTTGCGCGAGCGCGAACCGGCGCCCGACCGCTCGGCGGCCGACGAAGGCCTGGAACGCGTACTAGCCAAGGGCGACCACGTGCTCCCGAGACATTGGGCCTCGCTGGCATAATCTATATAATGCCGGCGAAAGACCACCGGGAGCGACCATGTTCAAATCGAAAGTAAGAAGTTATCTTGTCGACGGACTCACCGAGGAAAGAGCCGAGGCGATGGCGGCGAGCCTTCGCGGGCTCAGCGAGGTCGAGGGGGTGGATGTGAGCATCTCTCGATCCACTGTCCGGGTAAAGTCCAAGCGCGAGCTCGAGGATCAGGTCAAGCTGGCCTGCGACGTCGCCGGGGTGAAATACCGGACCAAAGTCCTCTGAGATATAGGATATAGCAAAAACCATGCGGAGAACTCAAACACCGTGAGCACATCAAGGAGCGACCGGGTCGTGATAATCATTGAAGGACAAATCGGCGTCGGCAAGACGACGATGGGGGAGATCCTCGAGCAGGAGGCGGGCATACCGCTGTTTCGCGAGCTCACCAGCCCGTACACGCTGAATCTGCTCGACCGATTCTACGCGGACAAGCGGCGCTGGGCATTCACCCTACAGATCCATTTTCTGAACGAGCGCTTCCGGATGATAAAAGAGATCTTCAGAAACGGCGGCGGGACCCTCGACCGCTCAATATTCGGCGACCGCATCTTCGCCGAAATGCTGCACCACGACGGCGACATGCTCGAGGAGGAGTTCCAGACCTACTCGACGCTGCTCGACAACATGCTCGAGCACGCGCAGAGCCCCGACCTCCTCGTCTACCTCGACTGCACCGTGGACACCGCACTCGACCGAATACGCAAGCGAAACCGGGGCCTCGAAAGCGATATCCCGCGCGAATACCTGGAGCACCTGAATGCCCGCTATCTGAAATGGTATGACGGCTATGATCTCTCGCCGAAGATTCTCATCGATACGGAGAAACTTCCGCTGGAAAATCCCGAAAGCCGGCGGGCTGTGCTGGAGAGGATCGAGGGAATGCTGCCGTACAGGAATATCAGCCGACGTTCCGGCTGAAGCGCGGGAATTTGCGCTCCTCTTCCTCGGAGTAGAGGGAGCTCAGCGGCTCCGGCTCGGGCCTGTAATCACGCGAAATGCCCGGGCTGAGCTCTTTTCGCCAGTCGCCCACCGTTCGTCCGTTCTCGAACTCGATGCGCTTCTTTATGACGACCTGCTTTTTGCCGTTTTCCTTGCGTTCTTCGACGACCCCAAAGGAGCCTTGACCGATGTAGGCAATACGCTCATTAGGGCCGAGGCGCTCGGATTCGGAGAGCTTCTTGATGACGCTGTCGAGACGGGCCGGCCGGCCGGTGTCGGGATCCTCGACGGCCGAATAGGGATCGTCGATAGGTTCCCCGGAGAGGGGGCATGGCGGATACTCGCGCTTGGGCGGCGGCTCCGGCATGTAGTACTTTGCCGGATTATCCTTCTTGTCGCGACCGCGATTCTTGTTGGAGCGCCGCCGATTTGATGATCTTCGTGCCATGATCAAACTTGAATGTAGCGTGCCGGCGCCGGAATGTAAAGCCGCCGGCGTTTTGCATCAACCCCACTCTTTCCTATACACTATATACTCTAGTGGATAATAACATGTCGACAAAAACAGAGCAAAAGAAACAAAGCAAATCAACGGGCGAAACGGTCGAAGGGCCGATCTCCATAACATCCAAGGGCTTCGGCTTCGTGCAACTCGACGAACGACCCGATGTCTTCGTTGCCTACGAGCATCTCTCCACCGCCATGGACGGCGACCGGGTGCGGGCGGAGCTTTTTCCGCGCGCCTCGAAGAAAAAGCCGGCCGGCCGTGTGGTTAAAGTGCTCGAGCGCAGCGGTAAGCCCATCGTGGGTGTATTCCGGAACACCGAATCAGGCGGCACGGTCTTCCCCGAGGACGAGCGTCTGCCCCGCTCCCTCGCCATCCCGAAGGAGGCGCTGAAGAAATTCGGCGGGCGCGGTGGCGCCGGCACGGGCCGCGGCGGGCGCGGCAAGGCTCAGGGGCCACGGGACGGACAGATCGTCGTGGCGCGCCTCACCGCATGGAACGATCCCAAAAAGAAGCCGCTCGGGGAAATCGAACAGGTCATCGGCGATCAGGACGAGCCGGGGATGGACGTGAAGCTCGTCGCCCTCTCGCGGGGGCTCTCCCTCGAGTTCCCGAAGGAGGTCCTCGATGAGGTCGAGAAGATGCCCGAGCCCAACTTCCGCCGTGAGCTCAAGACACGCACGGATCTGCGGGACCTCACCTGCTTCACCATCGACCCCGAGACGGCCGAGGATTTCGACGACGCGGTCTCGCTCGTGCAGCTACCCAACGGCCTCTTCGAGCTCGGCATCCACATCGCGGACGTGAGCCATTACGTGCGCGAAGGCACCGCTCTCGACAAGGAAGCCTGGGAGCGGGCGACGTCGGTGTACTTCGTGCGCACCGCCCTGCCCATGCTCCCCGAGCGCCTCTCCAACGAGCTCTGCAGCCTCAAGCCGGGAGTCGAGCGCCTCGCCTACAGCGTGCTCGTGCAGCTCGACTCCCTCGGAAACGTTCATAGCCACCGCATCGAGGAATCGGTCATTCGCAGCCGCCACCGCTTCACCTATAGCGAGGTGGAAGACATTATCCACGGCAAGCAGCACAAGCAGGCGCCCACCGTTCACCTGATGCAGATGATGAGCCAGGTGCTCCGCAAGCGACGCGAGGAAGAGGGCAGCATCGACTTCGACCTCACCGAGAAACGGATCACCCTCGATGACGAGGGCATCCCCCGGACGGTGCAGCCTGCGCATCGGCTCGAGGCAAACCGTCTCGTCGAGGAGTTTATGCTGCTCGCGAACCGCGTCGTCGCCTCGCATGTGATAAACGAGGCGGCGCACCGGAAGACCGAGTTGCCCTTCATCTACCGGGTTCACGAAACGCCCAAGGAAGAGGATGCGCAATCATTCCTGAGCGTCATAAAGAACCTCGGCATCCCGTACCGGGCGGGCGAGTCCATCGAACCGGAAGATTATCGCAATATCCTCTCCATCATCCAGAACCTCGAGTTCAAGGACTTCGTGGAGAAGATCGCCCTGTACTCCATGACCAAGGCGGTGTACTCCACCGAAAACGTGGGGCATTTCGGCCTCGGATTCGACGCCTACACCCACTTCACCTCACCAATCCGGCGCTATCCCGACCTCGTCATCCATCGCCTGCTCAAGCGCTACGGGAGAAAGCAACGGGCCGGAAGGACGAAGCCCCTGCAAAAGTTTCTCGAGCGCACCTGCGAGCACGCCTCCCAGAAGGAGAAGGTTGCGACGGATGCCGAGCGGGAGTATACGAAGCTCAAGTCGATGGAGTTTCTCGCGCGCCGGGTGGGAAACATCTACGAAGGCGTGATCTCCGGCGTCACCTCCTTCGGGCTCTTTGTAGAGCTCACCCGCTACCTCATCGAAGGCCTCGTGCCGCTCTCGGCCCTGACCGACGATCGCTACGTGTTCGACCAGGAGAATTACCGCTACGTCGGTGAGAAAACCGATACGACGTATCGACTCGGCGATCGCGTGAAGGTCCGCATCACCAAAGTCTCGGTGGATGACCGCAAGGCCGACTTTGAGATAGTATGAGCCCCGACGGAAGGCAAGGGCATGAAAAACTACGACGCATTCTACGAGCGGGTCGCTCTTAAGTTTCAGATATACAACGGCCTATTTCTCAATCTGCCCTTCGAGCAGGTGAAGCCGGCGGCGATCGTGCTTCCGATGTTTGCCGACTTCTGCAAGGAGCGCCTGGAGGCCGGTGAGCACCCGGCACGCATCATCGAAGCTTTCGCCGAGGAAAAGCTCGACGGGCCACGCTTCGACGAGTTGAAGGATCTGCTCTTCACCTTCATGCAGATCGTCGAGCGGCAGGTCGTGCTCTTCGACGCCCTCGAAGATGCCGCCTACGGACTCGTGCAGGACACCGACGGCGCGGGATCGGTGCGCGACCTGCTGACGCGCCTGGAGGCTGAGAGTAATCTCGACGCCTACGAGCGGCAGCTCGAGGACTACTGCGTGCGGGTCGTGCTCACCGCCCATCCCACGCAGTTCTATCCCGACGAGGTGCTCGCAATCATCACCGATCTCGGTGACGCGCTGCGGGCGGATGATCTGCGCGGCATCCATCGCATGCTCCTGCAGCTCGGAAAAACACGCTTCATGAACAAGGAGAAACCGACTCCGCTCGATGAGGCGCAGAGCCTCTTGTGGTTTCTCGAGCACATCTTCTATCACACCGTTGCCGGCATTCAGCGTCGGCTCGTGGAGCCGATAGCGGGCGATGATCGCGACAGGCTTATCACAGAGCGGCCCAAGATAGAGCTCGGGTTCTGGCCGGGGGGCGACCGCGACGGAAACCCCTTCGTGACCTCCGAGCTCACGATTGCTACGGCGAACCGCTTGAGGACGAGCATTCTGCGGCTCTATCTCGGCGACGTCCGTGAGCTTCTGCGCCGCCTCACTTTTCCGGGAGTTCATGAGGCGATGGAGCGGATCCGCGATCGGCTGAACGTCACCCTCTATCCTCTGATACGCGTTCAACAGGTCGACTACACGGCCCAGGGCGACTGGGAAGATGCAAGCGAGGACGCCTACGACAACGCGGGGGAGCTTCTCGAGGAGCTTACGGCAGTGCGGTCCCAGCTCTACCGCGACCACATGGGTCTCTTTGCCGAAGAGCTGGAGGACCTCATGCTCAAGGTGCGCATCTTCGGCTTTCATTTCGCCTCGATGGACCTCAGGCAGGACAGTCGCGTCCACACCACGGTCATGACGGACATCATCTCGGCGCTCGAGAGACGAATGGCGCAGCAGACCGAGGGCGACGAACCGCAGCTGCAGACCGATTACGGTTCGGCTTCCATCGAGGAGCGCATGGCCGTGCTCGAGGAGCTCTCGTCGATGCTTCCCTACGAGGGCGACATCCTCGGGCAGGTATCTCGCGGCATAACCCGCGACACCGTGCTTTCGCTGAGGGCGGCGCGGGCCATTCAGCGGACGAACGGCCAGCGCGGAATGCACCGTTACATCATCAGCAATACACGGTCGGCTGCCGACATCGTCGAGGTCTGGTTCCTCACACGATGCGCGCTACCCGGCGGTGAGACCATCGACCTCGACATCGTTCCCCTCTTTGAGACCGTCGACGACCTCGAAAACGCTTACGGAATCATGCGCGGGCTCTATAGCCACCGTATCTATCAGGAGCACCTCTCACGCCGGGGAAACACCCAGTACATCATGCTCGGCTTCTCCGACGGCACCAAGGACGGCGGTTACGTCACCGCCAACTGGGAGATATATTGCACCAAACAGCGACTGACCGAGCTTGCCCGCGAGCGCGGTATCCGTGTGGTCTTCTTCGACGGTCGTGGCGGTCCGCCCGCCCGCGGCGGCGGGAACACCTACAAGTTCTATCGCGCCATGGGCCGCGCCATTGAGAGCCGTGAGATCCATCTGACCATCCAGGGGCAGACGGTGAGCACGAAGTTCGGCACGCAGGAATCCGCCCGACACAACCTGGAGCAACTGGTGACCTCCGGGCTCGAGAACCAGCTCTACCCAGAGCAGGGCTCGACGCTCACACGCGAGGACGAGGATCTCCTCCAGGAGATCTCCCGGGCCGCGCACCGTCATTACCGTGCGCTCCGCGAGCACGAGAAGTTCATCCCCTACCTCGAGCGGATGACACCTCTTCGCTTCTACGGCCTGACGAATATCGCAAGCCGGCCCACGAGCCGCTCGAGTCAAGGTCCCTTGAGTTTGCAGAATCTGC
>JAAAOR010000031.1 GCA_009908735.1 Spirochaetota bacterium
GAATGTTGATAGTAGCGGGGTTTGCCGGTTCCTCGGAACCGGTAGAACCTCGCTGCTCCTGAAGTCCGAACGGAGCGGGAACGTCGGCAGCGTTCGCGGGACTTCATCGGCAGTTGAACGGGGCAAGGAAGCCCCGAATCATTCGTCAGGGAGGGATCTATGATCATTAATCACAACATGAGTGCCCAGTTTGCCAACAGGACACTCAACTTCCGGGGCAACGATGTTCAAGGAAACATCGAAAAACTCAGCTCCGGAATGCGCATCAACCGGGCCGGCGACGACCCTGCAGGACTGGCGGTATCTGAAAAGATGCGCAGCCAGATCTCCGGGCTCAACCAGGCAGAGCGAAACATCCAGAACGGTGTCTCGTTCATCCAGGCCACCGAGGGATATCTGCAGGAGACGCAGGACATCCTGCACCGCGTCCGGGAGCTTTCGGTGCAGTCGGCCAACGGCATCTATTCGGCAGAAGACCGCATGCAGATTCAGGTCGAGGTTTCGCAGCTTGTCGATGAGGTCAACCGGATCGCATCGCACGCGCAGTTCAACGGCATGAACCTTCTCACGGGTCGGTTCGCCAGCGATGCCGCAGAAGCCTCAGGGGTTCAGTTCCAGGTCGGCGCGAATATGGACCAAAGCGAGACCGCCTTCATTGGTACGATGACCGCTGCAGCTCTCGGATTGCAGAATGCGCAGGGTGAAGAGGGTATCGTTACCCTTTCCAGCGCGGATGCCGCCAACCGGACCATCGGTATCGTGGACTCTGCCCTTCGGCAGGTATCGAAGCAGCGGGCCGACCTTGGCGCCTATCAGAACCGTTTTGAAATGGCACAAGAGGGTGTGGCTATCGCAGCAGAGAATCTGCAGGCAGCCGAGTCCCAGATTCGAGACGTAAACATGGCTCAAGAAGTCGTGGATTTTACCAAGAATCAGATACTGATGCAGTCGAACACCGCAATGTTGGCACAGGCGAACACGCAGCCGCAGTCTGTACTTCAGCTACTGGGCTAAGTTTTCACTCCGTTCACTTTGAAAGAGAGTTCTGGACGTCCTCTCTTTCGCGACCATCGGGCGAGGAGGGAGCCACGAGGCTCCCTCCCCCACTTCTTACACGGAGGTAAGAGTATGTCCATGGATGTTTCGAGGCTGCAGTATCCTGCCGATCACGAGCGGTTCAATCCCGCCCGACGAGCAGCCCAACAGGTAGAAGCCCGTGAGGTGCAACGCCAAGAGCAGGAAATCCGGCGGGCCCGGGCCGACATAGACTCTGTCGCGTCGAAACTCGATGACGTTTCGAGTATCTTCAATCGAAAACTCAAGTTCAGCGTGGACCGTGAGTTCGGCGGTGTCGTCGTCAAGGTGATCGATACGACAACCGATAAAGTCATAAAAGAGCTCCCGCCCGAGGCGCTGCAGAGACTGCACGTACGAATACAGGAGACGTTGGGTCTGCTGTTTGACGAAACCATATAGCCTCTCTCGCGGGAGGGGACGCGAATGTCCGATATGAACATCCCCGGCGTGTCCGGTACCCGGGGAGTAGACTCACAGAAAATGATAGACGACCTCATGAAGGTTGAGCGTCAACCGCTCAATCGTATGGAAAACGAGGTCGACGAGTATCAAACGGAGAAGCAGGTCTGGCAGGAACTGAGCCGGACCGCAAGCACCCTCTCCGATGAGGCACGCTCGCTCTACGGATTTCAGAACCCGTTCTCTGAGCGCGTGGCGACCTCTTCCGACCAATCCGTTCTAACCGCAACTGCACAGCGACAGGCACCCGAAAGCGTCAACCGTATAGAGGTGGAGCAGATAGCCGGCGCGGACACCTTCGTCTCCGCCCCGGTACCGCTGGACACGACCGTCCCGGAGGGCCGCTATGGTTTCCGCGTGGGTGATCAGGAGCGCTTCTTCAATTTCCGTGGCGGCGACCTCGGTGACTTTGCCGAGGCGGTCACCCGCAACGTCGGCGAGCTCGTAGAGGCCCGGGTGGTAAAGGACTCCGCGCAGAGCGAAGTGATCACGTTTCGGTCGCAGCTCACGGGTGCCGAGAACCGCCTCGAGTTTCTCGAGCAATCGCAGCAGACGGCGCTCGACCTGGGCGTTCTCGAGAGATCTGTCAGCGGTGAGCGCACGCTACGCATTTCCCAGTCCGGGATCGCACCTTGGCGCGGTGAGCTCTCTCCCGAGACGGTGTCCGTCAGCGCGGGTACGCTCGAAGTGAGCCCCGGCGGCTCGGTGTCCCTGCCGGTGGAACCGCGCATGAACGTGAGCGAAAACATGGTTCTCGAGCTCGATGTGCGGATCGTGGACCGCTCCGACGAGATCACAGAGCCACCCCCGCCTCCCGAAGGTCCGAACATTCCCGACGCGGGCTCGGTCACGCTCGACGGGATCACTGTCCCCTACCCCCAGTCCGAGGTTGAAACACCGGACTACGAACCTCCCGAGGAGCCGCAAGTCTCAACCGACGATACCTTCCTCTTTGCCCGCGATGGCGGGCAGGATGTGGCTCTTCCTGCGCTCGACGCCGGCGAGGAGTTTCAGACGATCCAAGTTCCCTTAGCTGAGCACGTGGCCTCGATATCGGCGCTGAACATCCGAAATGAGAACACGCACCGAGAGCTCTACGTGCGGAACGCGCGCATCTTCGATCCCACGGCGCGGGGCGAGTTCGAGCCGCGGAACCCTATCGAGACGGCCTCGGACGCGCGAATCAAGCTCGACGGCATCACGGCGACCCGCAGCACGAACAGCATCGACGATCTCATCCCCGGCGCAACGCTCGAGCTCCGTGGCCCGAGCCGCGGACCGGTAACCCTGCAGGTCGAGCCGGATCGGGAAACGATCAAGGACTCGGTCATCGGATTCGTCGGGCAATACAACCAGCTAATCCGCGACATCAACATTCTCACCCGCTCAAACGAGTCCATTATTCAGGAAATCGGCTACTTCAGCGATGAGGAGCGCGAACAGGCCCGCGAGCGCCTCGGCATGATGCAGGGCGACAGCAGCCTCAATCAAATGCGATCGAGCCTCCAGCAAATCATGATGAACTCATATCCAACTGACGCAGGACAGGAGCTCAATTTGCTGGCGCAGCTGGGTATTAGCACCAACGCCGGCGGGTTCAACACCGGCGGCGTGAATGCGTCTCGCCTGCGCGGGTACCTCGAAATGGACGAGGCACAATTCGACGCCGCACTGCAGGACAATATCGAAGCCGTGCGACAGCTCTTTGGTTCCGACACCAACGGGGATCTCGCCACCGATGAGGGCATTGCCTATCGGTTACAGCAGTACGTCCGCCCCTTTATTCAGCCCGGCGGCATCTTCCAGAATCGACAGAATACGCTCGAGTCTCAGGTTTCGCGCACCGAGGACGATATGGCCGATTACGCCGATCACCTCGACCGCTATGAGCAGCGCCTCCGCCAGCAATTCGGGCGCATGGAAAACGCGATGAACGAGATGGATGCCAACCAGCGCTCTCTCCAGCGGCTCAACAACAATGGGGGAAACTAAAACACCTCCTCGACGCGAAAGCCGCCGGGCTCTCGCGTCCCTCGTGCCATCGCTCCGCACGCGGGCCATCGCCGCCGACGTTTGCCGCTATCGCCGCCGACGTTCGCCATCGCCGCGCGAGCGGAGCTTTTCGGCTTGCCCGGAGCGCGTTTTTTTCCGATATGTACAACTAGAGGGATTCACGGCCACCAAACCCCAAAGGAGGCACAGGTGGAGGTTCTGATAAACGAAGAACGGGTAGATGTTACGCTGGAGGAGGAGCAGACCCTCGGAGAGGTCATGGAGGGCCTACGCGGGTGGCTCAACGATGCCAAGCTCTTCATTACCGACGTTGTTGTGGATGAGCAGGACGTGAGGCTCGACGCGCCCGAATCCTGGTCGCAAACCCACGTAGATGACATCGGTCGTATCCAGATCATGGCCATGCAACCGTGGGAGGTCAAAGCCGCCGGCTTACAGGTGCTCGTTCAGTATTTCACCCTCCTTCGCGACGCAATGCGCAACGGGGACGCCCAACAGCTGGGAGAAGTTTCCGAAGAGGCCGAGTACATCGCCGAGAGCCTGCCAACCTACGCTCCCGACCTTATCGACCCGAACGGACGCAGCGATACTCTCCACCGCATCGTCGACGCACGGGAGATTCGCGAGGGCGTTCTTCCTGGCTCCGAGCGCACCACGGAGCTTCTCGGTTACCTCGATCAGGCGGCCACGGTGCTGACTTCCCGGGCGCGAGAAATCTCGCAGCCACGGGCCGAGGCCGCTGCAACGGCTCAGACCATACGGGGCCTCCTGCCGGAAGTCAATGAAGTATCGATTCTGCTGCAGCGTGGAGAGGATCGCCGTGCAATGGACTCCCTCGTGCGCTTCACGGAGCTCGTGGGAAAGCTGCTTCGTATCATGCCCCACCTCGTACGCGAAGTAGCGTCACCTCGGATTTCAGCCGAACGGCTGCAGAACTACGGCGCCGAGCTCAACGCCACGTTGGAGGAGCTGGTGGACGCCTTTGGCACGCAGGACTCCGTGCTCATCGGAGACCTCGTCGAGTACGAACTCGTACCGAAGGTGGAGGAACTACTAGACTACATTCCATCCGCTGGGGGGATTCACAATTCTGATTGGTGATGCCGCATGGTAGTGCTGCAGGCTCCCGACTTTAACTTCTTCGAGAACCCCGATCCCACTACCAACATTATCACACTGGTAGTTTTCGGCGGGCTTCTTGTCGTCCTGGCACTGGGCGCCCTGCTCAGCTCACGGTCCTCGGGTTCGCGTGGCGGGGGCGGAAGTACCGGCGGAATGCTCGCCGGCATGAATCTGAAGCGTCAGGCCCGGAACGCCGGTCTCTCCCGCGATCAGGTGCGTACGCTACGGGGTCTCGTAAAGCGTTACCGCGTACAGGATCCCGGCCGTCTGTTTACCGACAACACCTACCTTACCAGCCTGGTGCGACGAGCCGTTCGGGATCTCGACACTTCCTCCATAGGCGACGATGAGCGCGAGAGCCTCAAGTACATCATCTTTCAGATCAAACGCCTCATAGGTCTGCGTATGGGTGGCCTCACGACGCTCGAGTCCACGCGCCGGCTGCGTGCCGGGCGCGACATGCAGATCTCCACCGACAAGAATGAGTGGCACGACACCACGATTGCATCCAATCTCCCCGAAGCTCTCGTTGTCGGCTCGCCCACGGATCGCTACGACCGGCCCATTCTGTGGAGCAAGGGCACCGCGGTAAGCTGTCGCGTCGTTGCCGAAGGAACTGGGAAGGTTTACACCTTCGACACGCATGTCAGTGGCATTCGGAAGTCGCGCAGCGGCACGAGCATGCTGCTCGCTCATACGAGCCGCATTGATGCGTCGCAGAAACGACGCTACCCGCGGCGCGAGATGGACATGCCGGTGTTCTTCTGGCCCGTGTTCATCATGCCGGTTGGAACCGGCCGCCATGCAAAGAAGCGAGCCTTCGTCAGCGACGAGCGGAGAGGGTTCGGTCGGCTCGAGGATATCTCAGCCGGAGGGTGCAGCATACGCTCTCAGAAGCCGCTCAAGGCAGGAACGCTCATCAAGGTAGAGTTCGAAACCTGGGATCGTACAAAGCTAACTGCGTTCGGTAAGGTCCGTTCCACGCAACGAACCCCCCTTCGCTACGGCATCATGCACGTTATGTTCACCCGGGTTTCGCGAAAAAATCTAAATATGATTCAGTCTTACGTGTACGGCATCGCAGAGCAGACGCCGAGTTAACTGCGGCCGTTTGCCAACATAGGATAGGCATATCATGAAAGTGACACGCATCGACAAGATCGAGCTGCGGGACAGTCCGGTCAAGTACCGCCGCGTCTACACAGCCGAGGCACAGCTGGCCCACATTGGCTCCGAAGAAGAAGTAGTTGCCATCGAGTTCACCGTCGAAGACACCGCTGACCGGGGCAAAGTGCTCAGCGTACGATTTCTCGCTACGCCGGCCTATCCGGTCGTCCCCGCGCGGCGGGCTGTGCAAGAACACTTGAAGAAGCTCGAGACGCAGGGAGAGTTCGTCTGAAGGTTTACCATTCGGGCTCGCCGGAGGAAACTCGGCGTGTTGCGGCGGCAGTGGCGGCGGAGCTGCGCGCGGGCTCCGTCATCGCCCTCCACGGAGAGCTTGGAAGCGGCAAAACAACTTTCGTCAAAGGCCTCGCGGCCGCGCTCGGTGTGCCCGACCTCGTCACAAGCCCATCCTTTTCACTCGTAAACGAATACGAGGGGCGCATGCAACTGTTTCACGTCGACCTCTACCGGCTGCACGGGCCTCAAGAAGTCCAGCTACTCGACCTCGATACGATTGTCGCCACCGGCGGCATAACGGTCATCGAGTGGGCCGAGCGCGGCGAGGACCTCCTGCCCGAGGGCACGCTCCATATAACTCTGCAACTGACGGATGAATTGACCCGGAGCATCATCGTCGAGGAGTCCGCGTGACAATTCTCGCATTCGACACCTCGGGCTCCGTGCTGAGCCTTTCGTTGCTCGTTACCGCCGGCGGCGACGCCGCCTCTGTGCCGGACCCACCTCCAGCGTCGGCGGCCGGCCCCGGGGCGCTCCACGTCGTCCGAAAAACGGGCCTGCAGCACGCCGAGCACCTCGTTGCCACAGCTCGCGATCTCCTCGCGGCGGCCGGTTTCTCGATCGAGGATGTGGATCTGGTAGCCTGCGCGGACGGGCCGGGTTCGTTCACCGGACTGCGCATCGGAATGTCCACCGCGAAAGGCTTCGCGGCCGCACGGGCTATCCCTTTCGTCGCGGTGCCTACCCTCGATATCTGGGCGGAGCTCTACAGGTACTGGCCCGGCGTAGTGTTGCCGGTGCTTGATGCGAGAAAACGCCGCTTTTACGCGGCGTTGTATGCAGGCGGCGAAAAGCTAACCGGGGATCTTGATGAAGCCCCAGAGTCCATCCTCGAACTGGCGCGGGAGGCTGCTGCGCGGAACTCTTCGGCGTCGGAGGCTGCGGCCCCGAGCGCCGGCAGCGTGCCGCCAAGCACCTCGCCCGAAGCCGAACTACGCGGTATCCTAATCGCCGGGCCGAGCTCAGAGAGCTTTGCGGCGGCTGTGAGAACAGCCGGGCTCGCGGTGGCGCCACCGTCGGACGCCATCCCATCCTCCGCGCTTGCGCGGATCGCCGGGGTGCGCTACGAGTTGTACGGCCCTGCGCCAAGCGGCATGGGGCCAAGTTACGTCAGACAAAGCGACGCAGAGCTTGGGACGTGAGACGCGGCGTCGACTGCGGCTTTCGGGTCGACTGAGGCCGCCACAGGTACGCACGCTCTGGAGGTAGCGGCAGCGCAAAGACCACCAGTGGCCACGGTCGCCGCCGAATCAGGATTGGGTGTCTTTCTTGATGTAGTCGTCGAGGGATGGGAGCTCGGTCGTCGCGGTTTCAGCGGCTTTGCGGTTTTCCTCCTGAATCGCTTCGAAGACCTCTCGCCGGTAAACCTTCACCGAGCGCGGAGCCTTTATACCGAGTTTCACCTGGTCGCCCTTGATGTCGACAACCGATACCTCGATCTCGTCACCAATCACGATACTCTCGTCGGTGCGTCGTGCGAGAATTAGCATTACTCTCTCCGCGCCATTTCTTCGACGATCGAATGCTTGGTTTGCCAGCGCGGATCGAGGGATATCGACTGGCGACCGAGTCCTCTGTTACGGTTTATCACGACGGGGCCCTGCAGGTTAGCGGTTATCTCCGTACCATCCGTGGGAATGGTGACAACTGCAAAGACCAGCACATCGTCTTCCTCCGGCTTGCCGATGTCCTCGTAGTCCTCGTCGGGGATCTCAAGCACGAAATCAGGTCGGAACACATAGGGGTTTATCAGCACGAATGCGACCTGCACGTCGTCCAGGCTCTGCAGCCAGTAGAACGGCTTCTGATGGGCGTCAAGCAGGGCGTATCTCGTGTAGGACTCGAATCCGTAGAGCCCGGATGGAAAATCGATAAGCTGTCGGTCGTCGATCGGGATCTTACCGTAGGCCTTCGTCTCAATCGTCATCATACCTACCTCAGGAAGTCGAGAAGTGTTCGTTGAAGAATTCTGCCGGCAGTGCTCAAGGACGCCTGGTGCGTGTACTCAAGCATCCGCAGGTCGGTGATTGCACGGGTCATGTCGAGATCGACCTCCTTTGAGTTGATCTCTGCGATCTGGGGGATCTCGCGCTCCGTTCTGGTGAACACGGTTTGCAGTCGCGTATCCTTGGCGCCAAGGCTTGCCAGGTTGGACAACACGTTGTTCAGCCCGTCGTCGATCCCCCGCAGGGCCGAGCCCCCGATATCTATTGTATCACCTTCGTAGAGTCTATCCCGAAGATTGATCACCATATCGAAGACCGATCCGCCAAAGGCGTCCGCTGAGGCTGCTATGTTTTGCGGCGGGGGGTTATCGCCGTCGGCAAGCACGCCGAGGTCCTGAAGCACCGTGCTTCCCTCCCCCTCCTGAAGCCACATCTGATGCGGCGAGGTCGTCTCGAGCACGAGTGAGCTTTGGACGGGGTCCAGCCTCGCCTGGACGGCCGCCTCGGAGTCGTTTATCTTACTGATAACGGCGTAAATATTGTCACCCTGGGTGAGCCGGATGTCCACGCCGTCGACGCGTATCGTGGAGTCCTGCTGCACCTGGTAGCCGGTGGCGTCGGTGGTGGAGAACACCTGCTGGTTCTCGGCCCAGAATACTTCGTTGCCGGGGAAGTTCATCTCGATGAAGGAGCCCTCAGCGACTTCGGTACGGTTCTGCTCGATGTTCCCGAGGTACTGCACGTCGGTGATGATCTGCCCGTTGGCGCCCTGCACGTTGCCGCGCACCGCCCGGAAGGGCTCCGCATGCGTCTTGGTGCCGGCAAACATCGAGTTTCCGTCGCCGTTTCGGCCGTTCGCGAGCTGCACGAGCTCGTTGAGAAGCTCATTCACCTCCGTCGCCATCTTCTGCCGATCTGAAGTGGTATAGGTGCCGTTCGCCCCCTGGACGGCAAGCTCGCGGATCCGCTGCATGATGTCCACGGTCTGCTTCATATAGGTCTCAGAGATCCGATAGTTGTCCTGGGCGTACTCGATATTGTCCCGGAACCGCTCGAGGCGTGTCTGATAGCTCTGGTAGCGCGTCGAGTGGGCTGCCGCGAGGGGATCGTCACGCAGATTCTGGATGCGGGTTTGTGAAGCCATCTTGTTCTGCAGCTGGTTCAGATCGAACTCCCGCCGCCTCGCCGCGAACTGCATATCGTTATTGGTCAGATGCGTGCTGATGCGATACATCGCCTATTACACTCCCATACGGTTGATAATCGTGTCGAGCATGCGGTCCACCTGTGTTACGAATCGGGCGGCCGACTGATACCCGTGCTGGAACTTGATCATCTGCGCCACCTCTTCGTCGATGTTGACTCCGCTGATCGACTCCCGCATATCGCGCAGGTCTTTCATGATGTCTTCCTGGGTCCGAAGCGCCCGTTCGGCCTCCTCGCCTTTCAGCCCGATCTCCGCGACGGTGTCGGCGAAATAGTCGTCAAAGGTCGATATCTGGCCGACGTTTACAGCGTGGTTTCGCAGCTTGGCGATCTCGAGCGCCGCAGACCCGTCACCACTCTCGCCGGGTTGCCCGGCTTCGCCGAAGGATGCGGCAATAGCGGAGGGTTGCTGCTTCAGCTCCTCGTTGACCTGTATCCATCCGGAGGGATGCTGAAGCGGCGCAACCGCGTAGCGCACCTGGTCGCTCCTGAGCTCCTGCACGGCATCCGGTTGCTGCCAGTTATAGCCGTTCTCGCCGCCCGGGCCGGCGAGAATCCCCGCATATCCGGCGAGGAACTGACCCGAGTCCTGCATGTCGCGGAGAACGAAGTCGGGGTTCTCCTGATCGGCGGCCGGCGTGGCCTTTAGCTCGAGCTGATTGCTTCGGTTGAGTCGGGCGGCCACCTCGGCGGTGGAGTTGTTGACCCGCTCGATCACGTCGCCGACC
>JAAAOR010000127.1 GCA_009908735.1 Spirochaetota bacterium
GTGTCGAGCGAGCCCACGAGCTGCCGCCTCTACCGGGGACAGCGCGGCCGGATGGAAATGAAGGTGCACTTCAAGGGCGTATCGAGCCATGGCAGCGCCCCCGAGCGCGGAGAAAACGCCTCTTACAAGGCCGCTCGCACCGTCCTTGCTCTCGAGCGACTCAACGAAAATCTCAAGCCCGACGCCGATAACTTCCTCGGGAAGGGCACCCTCGTGGTAAGTCAAGTCCATGCCCAAGGCCCCTCGCAGTGCGCCGTACCCGACCTCGCGGAGCTCTATCTCGACAGGCGCCTGACTTGGGGCGAGACCAAGGAGACGGCCGTCCAAGAGGTCGTTGAAGCCGGCGGCGGAGAGATCGAGTCAGTCGAGATCCCCTACTACTCGAACAAGAGCTGGAAGGGTACCACCTACGGACAGGAGCTCTACTTCCCGACCTGGAAAATCCCGGGTGACCACCCCCTGGTGCACTCCGGAGTCGCCGCCTACAGCGCCCTGTACGGATCCGATCCGGTCGTAGATAAGTGGACCTTCTCTACGAACGGCGTGTCCATATGCGGCATGCATGAGGTGCCGCTCATCGGCTTCGGTCCCGGTGACGAGGATCAGGCCCACGCACCGAATGAGCGGTTGCGCGTATCGGATCTGCCGATTGCGGCGGCATTTTACGCCGAGCTTCCATATCACCTGCCGGACTCGGCGACATGAGCGGCTCGATTACCCTCACCGTAAACGGGGAACGGCACAGAGTTGATGCCACGCGCGGCGCGCGGCTTATCACCTTTCTGCGCGATGAGGTGGGTCTCGTCGGGACCAAAAACGGCTGCGGCGTGGGTCAGTGCGGAAGCTGCTCGGTGCTCATAAACGGCGCCTTACAGCGGGCCTGCACGACCCGCCTCTCCGACCTCGACGGTGCGGAGGTTCTGACCGTCGAAGGGATGGCCCGCGACGGCAGCCTCCATCCCATCCAGCAAGCCTTCATCGACGAGGGCGCGGTGCAATGCGGGTTTTGCACGCCCGGGATGATTATGGCCACGCGCGGACTCCTCGAGCACACCCCCGAACCCGACGAAGATGCCATCCGCAGTGCCCTCGATCACAATATCTGCCGCTGCACGGGCTACGCCTCCATCGTTCGCGCGGTGCGGCGGGCTGCAGCTTTTCTGCGCGGAGACGAGGTCACTCCCGCCGCCGTGTCCCCTGAGGCGACACCCGGCGGACGCGCCGTCGGGACGTCCGTGGAGCGCGTAGACGCCCGGGCCAAGGTGACCGGCGCCCGCGTGTTCGCCGCCGACTACAGCGCCGAGCGCATGCTCTACGGGGCGCTCGCCTTCAGCGAGCAGGACCATGCGCGCGTGGTGAGTGTCGACACTGCCGCCGCGCAAGCCGCGGAGGGTGTCGTACGCGTGCTGACCGCCGCCGATATCCCGGGCCGAAACGGCTTCGGCCTGTTCGTGCCGCACCAGCCGGTACTCGCCGACGGGGTCGTGCGCTACCGCGGCGAGCCCGTCGCCTTCGTCGTGGCGGAGACCGAGGCGGCGGCGCGGCGTGCCGCCCGGCAGGTACGTCTCGAGTACGAGCCTCTTCCGGTCGTCCACGACCCCGACGAGGCTCTCGCCGACGGGGCCCCGGAGCTTCACGAGGGCGGGAATGTGGCCGAGACTGTGCGCTTCACCCGCGGGGACCCGGACCAGGCCTTCGCCGAGGCCGACCTTGTCGTGGAGGGCGAGTACCACACCCAGCCTGTGGAGCACGCCTATCTCGAGCCGGAAAGCTGCCTTGCCGTCCCCGGCGAGAACCCGCGGGTGACCGTCTACACCGCCAACCAGGGGTCCGGCGCCTTCCGCGAGATGATTGCCGCCTCCCTTGCCCTCGACGAGTCCGCCGTGCGCGTGGTCTACACACCCGCAGGCGGCGGCTTCGGCGGTAAGGAGGAGCCGACTGTCCAAATTCACGCCGCCCTCGCCGCTCACCTACTCGACGTACCGGTGAAGGTTACCCTCGACCGGACCTCCTCCATCCGTATCAGCACGAAGCGGCATGCCTCGCGCATCCGAATCGCGCACGCGGTGCGCGCCGACGGAACCCTGCTTGCGGTGCGCACACGCACCGTCTGCGATGCCGGCGCCTACCTCTCGCTGACGAAGCCGGTGGTGTTCCGCACGGCGGTCATGGCCGGTGGACCCTACGAGGTGCCCTCGGCGGATGTCGAATCCATCGGCGTCTACACGACAACCAATCCAGCCGGCGCATTTCGGGGTTTCGGCAGCACGCAGATCAGCTTCGCGGTCGAAGTGCAGATGGACAAGATAGCCCGGCGTCTCGGCATCGATCCCATCGACCTCAGGCGCCACAACGCGCTTGCCGAAGGCAAGGTGACGGCAACCGGCCACCGGCTCGGGACCGGAGTGGGCTATCCGGAAACCATCGAGCGTGTGGCCGCGGAGCTCGACAGGGTGCGCGCGGAGCTCACACCGGCTCCGGGAAAGCGCATCGGCATCGGGTTCGCCGGAGCGTACAAGAACGTCGGTATCGGAAAGGGGCTTCCGGATGAAGCCTCGGCAGCTGCGGAGGTTCGTCGCGACGGCACGATCGCGATCTACGTCGGCGCGACGGACATGGGGCAGGGCTCCGACACCGTCATGGCGCAGATCGCAGCGGATACCCTCTCGGCTCCGTTTGAGCTGGTAGAGGTGATCTCGAGCGACACCGTGAGCTGCCCGGATGCCGGGATGACAACCGCCTCGCGGCAGACTTTTATTAGCGGCAACGCGGTGGCGGAGGCGGCGCGCATGCTCGGCGAAGCGCTCGCCGGAGGGCCCGGGGGTCCCCGGCCCGTCGGCTCCCCGCCCGGAGACTCTCAACCGGCAGCTGCAGGCGCCGCCGCAGGTGCCCGAACGCCCCTGTGGACGAGGGAGGCACTCGCAGAGCGCGCATCCGCGCTGGCCACAGCAGGGAGTGAGCGGCGGTTCGAGCACCGCTACCGGCCGCCGGCCACGGTGGTGCTCCCCGAGTTCGTGGATGACGCCGCACCCCCTGCCGACGACGGTTACCCGATCCACTTTGCCTACTGCTTCACGAGCATGGCCGCCATAGTCGAGGTCGCACCCGACGGGCGTGACTTGCGGGTTTTGAGACTGATAACCGCCCAGGACGCGGGACGTGCGCTGCACCCGGAAAACGTGCGTGGCCAGGTGGAGGGAGCAGCAGTGATGGGCTACGGCTTCGGCGTACGGGAGCAGTTCGAATCCGGACGAAACGGTCGCGCGACCGCCACGCTGGATGCTCTGCGGCTCCCACGGTTCACCGACTCACCGCAGCTTTCGACGTTCATTGTCGAGGTGCCCGACCCCAACGGTCCCTTCGGCGCGAAGGGCATCGGCGAGATCCCGCTCAACCCGGCGGCGCCTGCCATAGCCGCTGCAATACACGACGCCACGGGCGTGTACCCCGACAAGCTTCCGATCGCACCGGCGGGAGACGTACGCGCTGTCGGCGATCGCCATACGATTTCGTAACTTTTCGCCGGGAGTCCTACAAAGATGTAGGGTGATCTCGTCCGACGTTGGCCGCTGCTTAGGACGTGGCGCCCAGCGAGCGCTCTATCGTCATTCTTTGTAGGACTTTACATTTACACCTTCCGTAGGCGCGGTTGGTACGGCACTTGCTATGTGTGCGGTTGTGAGCCTCACCCAGCACGACTGGAGAGAGTCGGCCATCCGTCTCGTTGTCCCTGTGACCGGCGTGGTGGCAGCCCTTATCATGAGCGCCCTCTTCCTTTTGCTGCTTCAGGCCAATCCGCTTGAGGCCTACGGGGCGATGGTGAGAGGCGCGCTCGGATCGACGTTCGGGCTTACCCAGACTCTGGTGAAGGCAACCCCTCTTCTACTCGTGGGGCTCGGTATCTGCATTGCCTTCCGTGCAAGCTGCATCAACATCGGCGGACGCGGCCAGATGATCTCCGGTGCACTCCTCGCGGTGTGGTTTTCCCTGAACGCCTCCCACTGGCCCGGATGGCTCCTTATGCCTTCGCTCATCGTGCTGGGCTTCCTCGGCGGCGCAATCTGGGGCTTCGTGCCGGGCATCCTCAAAGCCCGCTTTAACGTGAACGAGATCCTGACGACTGTTATGATGAACTCGATTGCCTTACAGCTCATGACCTTTCTGCTGCAGGGCCCGCTCATGGACCCTGCCGGCATCGAGGCGGGCACGTTTCTCATGCAGTCCGCGAGGCTACCTGAGCAGGCGCGGCTTGCACGCATCGTGGCGAGGACGCTGCTGCATACGGGAATTTTTCTCGCGCTCATTATGGCCGTGGTCGTGTTCTTTTTTCTGTGGCGAACCACCGTCGGATACCGCATTCGCGCGACAGGATTAAATCCTAACGCATCGCGCTATTCCGGTATTGCGGTACCGTTTCACCAGGCGCTCTCGTTGACGCTTGCCGGAGGCTTTGCCGGTATGGCGGGTGCGGTCGAGGTCATGGGGGTCCACTATCGCCTCATCGAAGGGTTTACCAGCGGCTACGGTTTCACCGGGATCGTTGCCGCTCTCCTCGGCTGGCTCCATCCTCTTGGAGTAATCCCGGCATCCATATTCTTTGGCGCTCTGCTGGTTGGCGCGGACACGATGCAGCGGGCAGTCCAAGTACCCTCCGCGCTTGTAAACGCAATCCTCGGCCTCGTCGTGCTCTTTGTCTCGGGATCGGCGGTGTGGACGCGTCGGTGGATCCAGAGAACGCGAGCCGGCGTCAGCGTGGAGGCCACCAAATGAGCGAGGTCTTCAACGCGCCGGTGATCACCGGCATGCTCAGCACAATGCTCACACTGGCCACCCCGCTTCTGTTGGCCGCGCTCGGAGAGACATTCTCGCAGAACTCCGGCGTGCTCAACCTGGGCGTGGACGGAATAATGCTACTTGGTGCGTTCGGCGCATTCTATGCGGTCCTCACCACCGGGAATCTCTGGCTGGGTCTTCTCGTGGCGATGCTCATCGGCCTGGCGATGGGGCTGGTGATGTCGTTCGTCAGTGTCACCCTCAAAGCGGAGCAGGGAGTAAGCGGTATCGGTCTGCAGATGTTCGGCCTCGGGATGTCGAGCCTGCTGTTCAAACAGCTGGTCGGCACCGTGCGTACCATCAGCGGATTCTCTCGGCTCCAGATACCGATCCTCGGGGAAATCCCCATCATCGGCCGGATCCTCTTCAATAACACGATCCTCGTTTACATCGCCTTCGCCCTCGTGCCCGTCTCCTGGTGGATCCTCGAACGCACCACAATCGGCCTGACGATCAAGTCGGTCGGGCAGAACCCGGCAGCAGCCGACTCGCGTGGAGTAAACGTCGACCTTGTGCGCTACATGAGCGTCTGCTTCGGCGCGGTCCTCGCGGGTCTAGCCGGGGCTTCACTATCGATCTCGGTTACCAATCTCTTCCAGGATAATCTGACCGCCGGACAGGGCTTCATTGCGGTAGCGCTGGTCTATTTCGGCGGCTGGACCCCTGTGGGCGTCATGCTCGGCGCCCTGCTCTTCAGCGTAGCCAACTCGATTCAGCTGTGGCTGCAGGTACTGGGCGTGAACGTCCCGGCGAGCCTCGCAAACATGATGCCCTACATCCTCACCATCGTTGCACTCACGGTCACGGTGTACCGAGGACGAAAACCGGCCGCGCTCAACAAGCCCTTCCTGCGGGGGGAAAACTGAAGCATGCATACGTGGCCCATGAGGGCTTATATTTTTCGAAAAGGAGAGAGTATGAACACACGAACGATTTCGCTCTCGTTGGTTCTGTTACTGGTTTTAGGTACCGCTGGGGTCTTTGCCGGCGGAGGCGCCGAGGCGGAGGGCGAAGGTGGTGACACACCGTTTCGGGTTGCCGTCGTCATGCCGAGTGCCACCACCGATACGGCGTTCAGCCAGTCCATGTGGTCCGCGCTGACAACAGTGCAGGAGGAGATGGGCGGCGAGAGCGCGCTCGAGCTGGTGTATTCGGAGAATATGTTCAACGTGCCCGACGCCTCCGCGGCCGTGCGCGACTACGCATCGCAGGGCTACGATCTGGTGATTGCCCACGGGTCACAGTACGGAACGTTCGTCGAGGACCTGGCGCCGGAGTTCCCCGAGACCGCCTTCGCATGGGGCACCGACGTGAACACCTTCGGGCTCGACAACGTTTACGCCTACACCGCCGCGGCGGAAGAGGGCGGCTACGTCAACGGTATAATGGCCGGACTGATGACCGAAAGCGGCCGCATCGGCGTGACCGGCCCCGTCGAGGTCGGAGACGCGCGCACCTACATCAGCGGCTTCGTCCAGGGCGTCGAAGCCTCTAATCCGGACGCGCAGATCTCCCAGACATGGACCGGGTCCTTTTCGGACGTGGCTCTCATGACGGCCGCCGCTCAAACGCACATCTCAAACGGCGCGGACGTTCTCACCGGCTCCTCCCAGTCGGTCGTGGGCTCCATCGGGGCAGCACAGGAGGAAGGCGACGTCCTTTGGTTCGGCACGCAGGCAAATCAGACATCACTCGCTCCGGATTTGGTCGTTGCCTCTCAGGTGTACGACTGGACGATGATGCTCGAGGAAATGATCATGAACGCGCAGAGCGGCGTCTACGGCGGTGAGACCTACATCCTCACGCTGTCCAACGAAGGCCTTAAAATTGCCTACAACGAGAACTTCGACATCCCCGCAGAGGTTACCGACGCCGCTGAGTCGGCGATCGAAGGTATCGTCGACGGGTCGGTTACCGTGGAGCCGTAGGCAGAGGGCGCAGCGCATGCACCGACGAAGCCGAGAGAGCGAGCCGCCGCGCATCGATCACATGGAGATGGTCGATATCGTCAAGCAGTTTCCCGGGGTACGCGCCAATGACGGCGTTTCCCTGGACGTGCGATCCGGCGAGGTGCATGCGATTCTCGGCGAGAACGGGGCGGGCAAGAGCACATTGATGCGACAACTCTACGGAATGTACCAACCCGATGAGGGAGAGATTCGCATCAACAATGAACCCGTCCTGTTCCGCTCGCCCGCGGACGCCATAAGAGCCGGAATCGGCATGATCCACCAGCACTTCATGCTCGTGCCGACTATGACGGTGGCGGAGAACGTGGCGCTCGGCCGCCCCTCCACCCGGGGTATCCGCCTCGACCTTGATCGCGTAAGCACGCGCATCAGAGGTCTGGCGCGTGACTACGGTCTGCATGTCGACCCGGACGCCCGCGTGTGGCAACTCTCTGTTGGGGAGCAGCAGCGTGTTGAGATCCTCAAGGCCCTCGATCTCGGCGCGAGCCTCATCATTCTCGATGAGCCGACCGCGGTACTCACCCCCCAGGAAGTGGCCGACCTCTTTGCGACCCTCAAGCGAATGGTCGGTGAGGGACACTCTCTCCTGTTCATCTCGCACAAGCTCCACGAAGTTCTCGAGGTCGGCGACCGCGTGACGGTGCTCCGCGACGGGGTCACCGTCGGGACCCGAAACACGGCCCAAGTCACCCGCGAGGAACTCGTCACACTCATGGTGGGGCGGGATCTCATGCCGCAGACCCACCGTGAGGCAACGCCCGGTAGCGCCGGTCTCACGGTCCGCGGCCTGCGGGTATCCGGCGACCGGGGCGAGGAGATCGTGCGTGGGCTGGATCTCCACGTCGATACCGGCGAGGTTCTCGGCCTTGCGGGCGTGTCGGGAAACGGCCAGCGGGAGCTGGCGGAAGCGCTGGCCGGTGTACGCGAGGTCTCCGAGGGTAGCGTCGAGATCCTCGGACAGGACCTTACCAAAGCCTCCCTCAACGATCGCGTGAAAGCCGGACTCTCCTTCATCCCGGAGGAGCGGATGCGCGACGGCGCCATTCGCGAGTTCACCGTCGAGGAGAACGTATTCCTGCGAGATCACGAATCGACAGAGTTCCGCCGCTGGATTTTCCTTCGCTTCGGGGAGATGCAGCGCCATGCACAGCGTCTCGTCGAAGAGTACGCGGTGAAAACGCCGGGCCTCGATACCCCACTTAAGAACCTTTCCGGCGGAAACATCCAGAAGCTCATCCTCGCCCGTGAGCTCTCGCGGAGACCGGCCGTGCTCATCGCCTCTCAGCCGACGCGGGGCGTGGATATTGGTGCGTCGGAGTACATCCGCAGGGCGCTCCTGGCCCAGCGGGATGCCGGTACTGCGATTCTTCTCATCTCGGAAGACCTTGACGAAATCAGGGAGCTCTCCGATCGGGTCGCGGTAATATACGCCGGGCGAATCGTCGGCGTGCTCGAGCGCGCCGAGGCAGAGGTAGAGCGGATGGGTTCTCTCATGGCCGGGGTCGAGGACGGGATTGGGAACCGGGGCGGGGCCTGAACCGGGCCTCTATGTCTCAACGTCCGCGTTAAACTCTTCGATGAGCTTGTCGATATCGCCTGCGCTTTGCTGAACGCGCCGCCAGTAGTCCCGATCGTACCACTGCGCCTTGAGCTCCTCCACGTCCATCCCCTGCTGCTCTATCCAGGTGTAGTATTTGAGATTGTGAATGCGAAGCCGCTCATAGTAGGAAAGCTCGACGGTGTTATCGATGGACTGCCGCTCGAGGGCTCCGGCCACCGCCCTGGCAGCGCCCACTTCATCGAGTTCGCCGTGCAGCTCGCGCTCCTCGCCCAACCGTGAGTTGTACAGCTGCATCGAATCGGTGAACACCGTCACGAGAACATCCTCGGAGCCGAGCTCCCAGTAGCGGGCCGCCTTGATGGCTGCGATGAGGTTTCCGATGCCGGAAATGCCGATCATAGGCAAGGACGCAACCGTCTCCGCATCCACACCGAGTCGCTCGAGGTAGCGATGCCCGGCGGGCTCGTTGAACACGCGCATGAGGTCTATGCAGTCGTTGTCGTCGACGCCTACGACCATGTCGGTGTTTCGCACGTTGTGGATCCAGGGCACGTGCTTGTCGCCGATTCCCTCGATGCGATGCTCGCCAAAGCCGTTTCGCAGCAGCGTGGGACACTGAAGCGCCTCGGCGGCGACGTTAACACTCCTCGGGTAGAGCTGCTTGAGGCGGTCGCCCGCGGCAAGCGTCCCGCCCGAGCCGGTCGACGAAACGTAGCCCGCGAACTGTGCCCCGCCCGAAAGCGCCGCCTCGAGGACCTCGGCAATGGCGGACCCGGTAACCTCGTAGTGCCAGAGGTAGTTCCCGAGCTCGGAGAACTGGTTGAAGATCACAACCTCATCCCCGCGAGTCGCGTCGATCTCGTTGCACTTGTCGAAGATCTCTTTGACGTTACTCTCGGTGCCTGGAGTCGAGATGACCTCGCCGGCCATGTTACGGAGCCACTCAAAGCGCTCGCTACTCATACCCTCGGGAAGAATGGCGACAGAGTCGCAGCCGAGGAGGGCGGAGTTATAGGCACCACCGCGGCAGTAGTTTCCCGTGGAGGGCCACACCGCCTTCTGCTTCTGCGCGTCGAAGCCGCCACGTGCAAGCTCGGGCGCAAGACAGCCGTAGGTGGCGCCGACCTTGTGCGCGCCGGTGGGAAACCAGTGCCCGACGAGCGCAATGATGCGGGCGGAGACGCCTGTAAGGGAGGACGGAATCTCCATCGCATTGACGCGGCCGAAGGTGCCTCCGTGCTCTACCGGCTCGTTCTTCCAGCTGATACGAAAGAGATTGAGAGGATCGAGATCCCAGAGTCCGACGGAGCGAAGCCGCTCGCGAATCGACTCGGGTATTCGGGCCGGGTCTCGCATCTGCGCGAACGTGGGGAGCACGACCGAGCGCTCGCGACAGCGCTCGATATTGCGACGACGGATATCAGGCTGAATCTTTAGGTTAATCACGGGAAACACTCCGAAAGCGAGGATCGGTGGCTCACTGCAATATACGATAATCGCGCGTATCCTTCCACCGCTAGCTTTCCCTCACCCCGCCCGAGCGGCTATAATCCCGTTCCATGAACACCGCCGATATGTCCACGCTGCTCGACGAGCTCGACTCGCTCTCTTTTGGCTCGATGCACGCTTCTGATTTTCTTCTGTCATGGAACCACACAGGAGATGAGCTTCGTGCCGTCCTTGCCGTCTCGGAGGCGCTGCGCAGGCTGCGCTCCGGCGGTATATCCCCGCGCATCTTTGATTCAGGACTCGCCGTCTCGCTCTTTCGAGACAACTCGACCCGCACCCGCTTCAGCTTCGCCTCCGCGGCCAATCTCCTCGGTCTTGCCGTACAGGATCTCGACGAGAAGAAAAGCCAGATTGCCCACGGTGAGACCGTGCGCGAGACAGCGGTCATGATCTCGTTCTTGAGTGAGGTCATCGGTATCCGCGACGACATGTACATCGGCCAGGGCCACGAGTACATGGTGGAGGTCGGCGACTCGCTTACTGACGCCCACGAGGCCGGGCTTCTCGAACGGAGACCAAGCATCGTGAACCTGCAGTGCGACCGCGACCACCCCACTCAGGCCATGGCCGACCTGCAGCACCTGGCGCAGGAGTTCGGCGGTCTCGACAACCTGCGCGGCAAGAAAATCGCCATGACCTGGGCCTACTCACCGTCCTATGGAAAGCCGCTCTCGGTGCCGCAAGGCATCATTTCGCTCATGACACGCTTCGGCATGGACGTCCGCCTCGCCTATCCCGAGGGCTACAACCTCGTCCCCGAGCTCGAGGCACAGGCCGGCGCGCTCGCGCACGAGGCGGATGGCCGGTTTTCGGTAAGCAATTCCATGGATGAGGCGTTCGCGGATGCCGATGTCGTCTATCCGAAGAGCTGGGCTCCGTTCAGCATCATGCAGAAAAGAACCGAGCTTCTTACCGCCGGTGACAGCGGCGGGCTCGAGGAATTGGAGCAGCATGCCCTCGCAGAGAATGCCCGCCACCTGGACTGGGAATGCAATGCCGAGCGGATGCGGCGCACCGATGACGCGCTCTATATGCATTGTCTTCCTGCAGACATCTCTGGTGTGAGCTGCGAGCACGGCGAGGTGTCGGCGGAGGTCTTCGAGAAGCATCGCGTTGCAACCTATCGGGAAGCCGGCTACAAGCCCTACGTCATCGCGGCGATGATCCTTCTTTCGAAGATGCCGGATGCAGCAGGCGCCCTTCGGACGCTCGCTGAAAGCGGGCCGGCCCGTGTGGGTGCCCGGTAATCGCGGGATTGACCGCTGGATACGCGCTGCGTATTTTGACAGGATAACATTTCTATTCGAGGACGCCGCGCGTGGATTCAATTGTCATAGTCGGAGCCGGGGCTGCCGGCCTCTCCGTTGCGTACTATCTGGCGCAACTCGACACCACGCACGAGTTTTCCTGCACGCTCATCGAACCGGACACGAAAGCCGACTACGACCGCACATGGAGCTACTGGGGCGGTCCGTTCGACTTTGATGACCTTGTCGCTCACGAGTGGGACAAACTGCTCCTCCGCTATCGCGGCTCCATCGCGACCGGCACGCTTCGCGGCCCGGGCTACCGGTTCATTCCTTCGAACCGTTTCTATCGGCGTTGTCTTGATGCAATCGCGGCAGATCCGCGGTTCTCTTTCGTCCGCGGCCGCGCGGAGTTTCTCCACTCCGATGCGAGCGGAGCAACGGTCGGCGTGCGTCCCGCCGGCCCGCAGATAGACGTCACAGATTCCGACGACGGCGTCGCCCGGCACCGTGCCGATTACGTCGTCGACTCGGTTTTCGGGCCGACGCCGAGGGGCACGCCACCGGCCCCTGAACCTGCCCCCGACGCCGTGCCTGCGCCGGTCCCCGCACCCGCGTTTTACCAGACTTTTGTCGGCTGGGAGATCGAGCGCGACGCAGCGGAGTGGCGGCCGGATACCGTCACGCTCATGGACTTCTCCGATTGCGCAGGCCCCGGCCGGATGGAGTTCTTCTACACTCTTCCGTTCGCTGAAGAGCGGGCACTCGTGGAGTTCACCACCGTCGGTCCCGGGGAGCCTGAGACCGAGTACCTTGAAAACCGACTCGAAGAGTATCTTGTCGGCCTGTTCGGAGACCAGGGGTGGAACGTGACGCACCGGGAGAAGGGCAGTATTCCCCTCTTCGAGTCGCGGGAGCCGACCGAGGACGCAAATGGCCGAATCGTCCACCTCGGCGTCCGGGCCGGCGCCGCACGGCCAACCACCGGGTACGCGTTCCGCTCGATCGTGGAGACCTCCGCGGCAATCGTGGAAGAGTACGAGCACACAGGTCTGATTCGCTCGCCCGAGAGCATCGGCAGCCGGGCAATGCCGGCTCACCGACGAGGGCGGCCGCGGTTCTACGACCGGGTGTTCCTCGAGGTCCTTGCCGGCGAGCCGGACTCGCTTCCGCCGGCCCTCGTCAGCCTGTTTCGCCGAAACAGGGCCGAACGCGTGTTTCGGTTTTTGGCCGGTCGATCCAGCCTTATCGACGAGCTATCCGTTATCATCAGCCTGCCGTGGGGCCCGTTCCTTCGGGCGCTTCGTAGGACCATCGTGCGTAGCCGGCGCAGGCCGGAAGCCGATACCACCCTCTACCCGGAGAGTAACCGCGCATGACGTTTCGCGCCACCCATGTCTACACAACCGTTGTCCTTATCACCGTGGCCTTCGCCGTGGCGAGCGCAGCCGGGGCCGGGTGGCTTCAGTCCGCGCAGTACGCCTTGCTGGCAGCCGGTACAATAGTCATCGGCATTCCCCACGGGGCAACGGACAACCACGTCTATCGCCACGTGCTTCCGCGCGGCGGCGTTTTCAGCTTCTACGCGGGCTACCTCCTGATTGCGGGTCTCTACGGTCTCCTATGGGCGCTCGCGCCGACTGCCTCACTCCTCATTTTTCTCCTGCTGTCGGTTTACCACTTCGGGCAATCGGATCTCTTCTATATTCAGATGAGGGAGAATGCCGCGGCAAAGAAGCTCGCCTACCTGCCGTGGGGTGCGTTCAACCTCGTCTCACCCATCCTCTTTCGCTACGACCAGGCAGCGCCCGTAATCGAGGCAATTGTCGGGTATGACCCCATTGCGGTTTCCGCCGCCCAAGCTGCGGCGCCGTGGGTCTCGCTCTCTTTGCTGGGCCTCAATGTGGTAATACTGGGTTTCTTGTTTCTGCGCCGTCGCCTCGGCCGTGCAGATCTGCTTCGCGAGCTCGCCGGGTTCGCCGTGCTCTTCACGCTCTACGCCACGGCGCCCCTGTACGTCTCATTCATCGTCTACTGGGCGTTCTGGCACTCTCTGAACTCGGCGATCGAAATCTCCAGGACATGGTCGGGCCGAACGGCAATCGAGCAACTCGGCGCATTCTTTCGCGCCGCCGTGCCGCTGAGCCTCATCACCTTTGCCGGCATGGGGCTCATTTTCCTGATCGCCGGCGTCTACGGCAGCCGGGACGCGCTCATCGCGATGTTCTTTATCATCATAGCGGCGGTGACCCTTCCGCATATGGTAGTCATGGAGATGCTTTATCGGCGGCGAGTCGGGGCACTCGGGAGCTCCGAGAGCGGCGGCGGCGAATGAGATAGATCGTCAAAACAATCGTGGCGACCGTCTCCACGGGGAACACCCAAAGACCGTAGTGCTCCGGATCCCAGTAGCTCACCGGGCTCGAAAACCGAGTGCTCCAGTCAAACGGAAACAGCAGGAGCGGACCGTCGTCGTTATGCGTGAAGATATCGAGGAAGCTGTGTAGTCCCGTGCCGACGGCAAAGGACATGAGCGTGGCGCCGGCGCGGGCCGCCCGGGCGGCGCGGGCGCCCCGGGAACCATCTCGCGTGCGTGCGTGCCGTCGGAGCGCCCACCCGACAAGCGCAACGGCGACGATCACGGGCGGCCCGTGGAAGACGTTGTGGGAGACGATCCACAACGGATCCTCATAGTAAAAGCTGTCGTAGGCAGGACCGAAGCCGACCCCGTACACCGCGAAGTACCACATGGTGAGAATGAATAGGGGCACATCCGGAAGAATCGAGGTGTAGAGCACGACCGGAGGACTCAGCCAGGGTGCACGCCGTGCGATTCGTTGCGCCAGGGTAAGATTTGCTACCGCGTGAAACCATGTGTTCATAGCGCCGCGTACTCGCGCAGATGCGCTTCATCCACGAACTCGAGGGCGCCGATATGCGTCGACTCGAGAACAACCCGTGGGGCGGCCCCAGCGCGGCGGGCCTCCTCCCAGCGCAGTGCACAGAGGCACCAACGGTCACCCGGTTTGAGGCCCGGGAAGCGGAACTCCGGGCGTGGCGTGGAGAGGTCGTTTCCCTTCGATGCTGTGAACTCGAGAAACTCCTCAGTCATCTCGGCGCACACCACGTGCGTTCCCGTGTCGTCCGCGCCGGTGTTACAGAAGCCGTCCCGGTAGAAGCCGGTAAGCGGTTCCTCCGAGCATCCCTCGAGCGGTTTTCCAATTACGTTTGCTGCCATGGCCGTTAAGGTACCAACGGCGGCACGCGGTCGGCTACGAAGAGGTGTCAGACTCTCTTGAGTACACAGCTGGCCCACGAGAACCCAATGCCGAATCCGCTAATGAGGTAGTTCCTCGATCTTTTCTGAGAGATCTCGTTTTCGAGGAGGATGGGTATGGAGCTTGAAACCGTGTTGCCGTAGTCGTGGATCTCAAAAGGGGCTTTGGCTTCATCAATACCGAGGTCTTTCACGACAGTACTCACCATAAACTTGCTGGCCTGATGCAAAATGAACTTGTCGATCTGATCCATAGTGAGCCCGTTCATTTCGACGTTGTTTCTGATGTCCGCCGGTATGTATCTCTTTACAAACTTGACAACGGCCATTCCATTCATGGCGAGCTTTTCGTCAACGACTCGTATTTCCTCAGCTTTCTCGCCGAGCGTACCGAAGGTGAACCTGCCGGCGACGAGCTCCGGGGTTTCAGTGATAAGAGTTGCGGTGGCCGCATCACCAAAGAGTAGGCTGGTGTTCCTATCATCAGGATCGATTATCTTCGAATAGGGGTCACTCGTGAGAAGGACTCCCTTTTTCATGTCGTTTTGCGCCATAAACGAGGTGATGGCGGACAACCCGTAGACGAATCCGGAGCAGCCGAGCGAGATGTCGAACGTAGCGCAACTCGGCTTCAGACCGAGCTTGCCGTGAACATACGCAGCTCCGTGAGGCATTCTGATATCCGAGTTCTGAGTAGCGACGATGAGAACATCGATATCATCCTTGTCGAACGGTGTCTTTGCCCGCAGCGCGTCCCAAGCCTTCACACACATGTCGGAGCACTCCTCCCCATCATCTTTGACGGAAGTGCTGTAGACGCCGATCTTCTCATCGAGGAAACTGTGTTCAAACCCGAATTTGCTCAACTTCTTGCGATTATCCGTTCGGGTGGCCGGAATATATACACCAATATCCTCTATACCGAGGGCATTCATACACTCTCCTAATCATGTGCGAGGCAGAAGGACGTCGCCTCATCGTGTCCGTGCCATGTAGAATCCGTGGCGATATCAGGCATGTTCTCGCCGGAGACGACGAGCTGATCGCGTTTACGTGTCGAGCGCAGTATAATCAAAAGACCGCGGGCGGGCCATCATCGGCCTCTCCGGGGGTCGCGCTGCCGGCGATCGTCTGTGTCCGGCGTCTACCCGCCGGTTGCCCGGCAGCTACCCGCCAGCTATCTGTTGGCTGCCTCCTTCGCAACATGTCGGATTGCCTCGGCGATCAGAGCAGGTTCCTCCTCGGCGATCAGATGCTTTGCATCGGTGAGTCGCAGGCTGCGCGCGACCGGTGTGTTCAGTGCCGAGGCGAACCACTCGACTGAGGGAGTGGCAAGCAGGTTTTCGTCCTGAGCTCCCCAGATCACGGCTGAAGGCAGCTCGAGGGCAGAAATGATCGACTGGTAGCCGGTGAGACGGTCGCGGACGATGTCCAGGTTGCTGAGGAAGGCGTAGTAGGGGAGGCTCGAGCCCTCGCGAAACGGCTGATAGTAGCCTTCGAGTTGCACGGCGGTATCAAGATCGTCGGGCTCGGCAACCATGTTGCAGACGATCGAGCGTATCGTGCCCTCGCCCTCAAAGCCGACAAGGCGCATCGCCGTCTGAACGAATGCACTGTCCATACTCGGAGGGGGCGCGAAGCCACCCGGCGCGCCGATCGTATTGAGCACGACCAGCCCCTCAAAGAGATCGGGCCGTCTCGATGCAAGCTCCCAGGCCACAGGCCCGCCCACATCGTGCACCACGAACGTCGCCTCACTGATGCCGAGGCTCTCGAGAACTTCCTCGATGCGCAGGGACTGCCGGGATGGAGAGTAGAACTCGGCTGCTTCCGCCACCGGCATCTGCGGTTTCGAGCTTGATCCGTACCCGAGAAGATCCGGCGCGATGACCGCCAGTTCGTCATTCTGCAGATCTTCGAGCACATATCGGTACATCCATGATGAGCTCGGCACGCCGTGGAGGAGGACAACCGCATTCCCGCCGCGGTAACTTCCACCTCCAGCATACGACATATGCAGAGCCTGTCCGTTTCGTCCGTTTTCCTCCAGCTGGACCTGTCGCTGCCCGGCCTTGAAGGACTCATGGGTGATTCGATCGCGGTCGGTTCGCTCACCCGAGTAGGAGATGCAGGCGCCGAGCACCACGACGAGAGAGAGGCCAAGCCAGAAAGCGCGGACCACGGGGAGAAGATGCCCCGTGATACTACTCGCACAATCTCCCGTTGCTGCAGAAGGTCGGTTTCGCGCGATTCGCCTTTTCGATTGGTACAGCGAAATTGCAAATGAACTCAAACGGTCCCTCCTTGTTTAGCCGACGCATCTCCGCACCAAGTGTAGCGACAGGGGCCGTGGATGACCTCGACGTGACCCGAGTATACCAGGTCGTCGAATCCTGTTCTCCACGCCGGCGGTTCATCGAGAACGATTGCCCTGGCGTACCCGAACGGGTCTCCAAGCGACACGCCGAGCTTACATTCTCGTAGGCGTGAGCAAGAAAAACTACGAAAATGTATGCCTCTAAGGGACCGGCGGCATCGGTCGGGAAGCGCGGTGCGGCTAAGTTCCCATACCGGAACACAGTATGAAAAGCCGAGAGTTGGCATGGAACGTGCTGGTCCCCCATCACAAGGAGGACCGTATGAGACGAAGCATGTCTTTGATATTCGCATTGCTACTTCTGGCAACCGGCGTAACATTTGCCGGTGGTCAAGGCGAAGCAGGTGGTGAAGCCGCCGAATCCGGTGCAGCCGAGGCTGGGAGCGAGGAACCGTTGCGCGTGGCCTTTATCTACATAAGCCCGCCCGGTGACCTCGGCTGGACATACGAACACGATCAGGGCCGTATTGAGACACAGGAGCACTTTGGGGAAGAGATAGAGACGGTGTTCATCGAGAACGTTCCGGAAGGATCCGACTCCGGGCGCGTTATGCGCCAGTACGCCGAGCAGGGCTTCGATATGATCTTTGCTACCTCGTTCGGCTACATGGACTACATGCATGAGGTAGCCGCGGAGTTTCCCGACGTTCGCTTCGAACACGCCTCCGGCTATAAGACGCGCGAGAACATGGCCACCTACTTCGGTCGGATCTACCAGCCCCGCTACCTTTCCGGTATTGTGGCGGGAGGCATGACCGAAACCAACACGATCGGCTACGTCGCAGCATTCCCCATCCCGGAGGTAATTCGCGGTATCAACGCGTTCACCCGCGGCGTACGCTCGGTGAACGAGGATGCGCAGGTACGTGTCGTGTGGACGAATACTTGGTACGGGCCCGCGCAAGAGCGTGAAGCCGCCATTGCGCTGCTCGACGCCGATGCGGATATCATCGCCCAACATCAGGACACCACCGAGCCTCAAAAGGCTGCCGAAGAGCGGGGGGTCTACAGTATCGGGTACAACTCCGACATGCAGGAGTTTGTCGGCGACAGCGTGCTCGTGAGCGCCATCTGGAACTGGGAGGAATATTACATCCCGACGATCCAGAGCGCCCTCAACGGGGAATGGAGTAGCAGCCAATACTGGGGTGGCCTCGGAGACGACATCGTCGACCTCAGCGACATGAGCCCGAGTGTTCCCGAGGAGCTCCGCGAGACCGTCGCCGCCGAGCGTGAGCGCATCGAGAGCGGCGAGTGGGACGTGTTCCACGGTCCGGTCGTGAACCAGGATGGAGACGTCACGGTGCCGGACGGAGAAGCGATGAGCGATGAAGAGATGCTCAACATGAGTTATTTCGTGGAAGGCGTCATTGGCTCAGCCGAGTGACCCTGTTCTATCGCTGAGAGGCGTTACGAAACGCTTTCCCGGCGTCACCGCTAACGAGGCGGTGGATCTCGACCTCTACCCCGGGGAGACTCTTGCCCTCCTCGGGGAAAACGGCGCCGGGAAGAGCACCCTCATGAACATCGTCGCCGGTCTCTACCGGCCGGACGAAGGGGGTGTGTTTCTGCGCGGCGAGCAGCTTACGCTTAACTCCCCGCGTGACTCGGCCGCGCACCGCATTGGGATGGTTCATCAGAACTTCACGCTCATCGAAAAGATGACGGTAGCCGAGAACGTGGCCCTCGCCATGGAGGAGGGTCCGCTTGTTCCGGACCTTCGCGGGATCGCAACACGAATTCGCGAGCTTGGAGAGATATACGGGCTGCCGGTGCGTCCGGAGGCGCGCGTCTGGGAGCTGGGCGTCGGGGAGCAGCAGCGTGTGGAAATCCTGAAACTGCTCTACCGTGGCGCCGACATCCTCATCTTCGACGAGCCTACTGCGGTTCTGACGCCGAAGGAGGCGGACGACCTCCATGCGGTGATCGCCAAGATGACCGCCGAGGGGGCTTCGGCCATCTTCATCACGCACAAGATGGAAGAGGTGCGCCGGTTCAGTCGGCGTGTGCAGGTGCTCGGCAAGGGCAAGACCGTCGCCGTGCGAAACACCGCCGACGTGACGATGGAAGAGCTTGCCAACCTCATGGTCGGCCGCGACGTCCTCTTTCCACTCGAGCGAGAGGAGCAAGAGCCCGGCGAGACGCGTCTCTCGCTCGACGGCGTGTCGGTAACGGGTACCCGCGGCGTACCTGCTCTTCGGAACGTCAGCTTCACCGTGCGGGGCGGGGAGATCCTCGGCATAGCGGGTGTCGCCGGCAACGGGCAGGATGAGCTCGTCGGCTCCCTCCTCGGCCTGGTGCCTGTAGACAGCGGGCACATCTGCGTCAACGGGAAAGAGACTACCAACAAGCCCACCGGTCGCGTGCTCGCCGCCGGTGTGAGTTTCATTCCGCCGGACCGGATGCGTATGGGTGTCGCGGGCGACCTCAGCGTGCAGCACAACCTCGGGATGAAGCGGGTGCGAAAGAAGGAGTACGCCCCAGGTGGGTTCATCCGATTCCGCCGTCTGCGCCGGTTCGCGCAGGAGCTTATCGAGCGTTTCCGCATCACAACGCCGGGTCCGGACACACTTATCCGCCGTCTTTCCGGCGGAAACGTTCAGAAGGCCATCGTTGCCCGAGAGATCGACGCGGGGGGCACTGTGCTCATCGCCGCCTACCCCTCACGGGGGCTGGACGTGGGTGCGGCGACGGCTGTGCGGAAGCATCTCCTTGCCCAAAGACGGGCCGGAGCGGCGGTACTCGTGGTCTCGGAAGAGCTCGATGAGCTCGTCGCGGTAAGCGATCGGATCAGCGTGATGTACGACGGGCGTATTATGGGTGAGCAGGGCTGCGACGATGCAGACTTCGAAAAGATCGGGCTGATGATGGGTGGAGTAAGTCCCGAGGAAGCAGAGCCGGCCTGGTCTCTGAGTTCTGAGTAAGGAGTAGCGCAGCCTATGAGACTGGTCATAGAACGACGGGAGCGAAGGTCGACGCGAATTGCCGTCGCCGTGCCGGTTCTCTCAATCGTGGTATCTCTTGTCCTCACCGCGGGGCTGCTGCGGCTCTTTGGAGCATCCGCGGCCGAGACGTATATCGCGATGTTCCGTGGCGCCTTCGGATCGTGGAGAGCCCTGCAGGAGACCCTCCTCAAATCCACACCGCTTATGCTTGCCTCGCTCGGCGTGAGCGTGGCGTTTCGGATTCGGTTCTGGAACATCGGGGCCGAGGGACAGCTTGTTTGGGGTGGCGTTGGCGCGGCCGCCGTGGGACTCTTCGGAGCACCTTACATTCCCGCAGCGCTGCTCTTGCCGGCGGTGCTTCTTGCCGGCATGGCCGCAGGGGCGCTCTGGGGAGCGATCCCGGCGGCACTGAACGCGCACTGGGGCGTGGACGAGACACTTACAACGCTCATGCTCAACTACGTGGCGATTCTATCCGCTGAGTACCTGTACTACGGTCCATGGCGGGACCCGGAAGGCTACGGCTTTCCCGGTACGGCCGCTCTCGCCGAGGCAGCCTGGCTTCCGCGGATCTCCGGGCGGCTGCACGCCGGCATTATCATCGCGCTTGCACTCGCCGTGCTCCTGTGGGTGCTCTTCCGGTACTCTCGCTGGGGGTTCACAACAAGCATCGTCGGCAAAAATCGCCTTGCCGCGCGCGTACAGGGCATCGGTCTCGAGCGGACCATCGTCGTGGTGCTCCTCTTGTCCGGAGCCCTGAGCGGGCTTGCCGGAGCGACCGAGGTCGCCGGCGTGTCACGACGGCTGCAGGAGGGGCTTGCCGTCGGCTATGGCTATACGGCCATCATCGTAGCCTGGCTTTCGAGCCTGAATCCTCTCGTCGTCGTGCCAGGCTCGGTGCTCATGGCGGGCTTACTCGTCGGAGGTGATCAGGTACAGATGGTGATGCGCCTCCCGGCTTCGGTGGGCGAGGTGATACAGGGGATGATCCTCTTTCCCCTTCTGGCCGGGGCGCTCTTCACCGAGCATCGGATTCGCCTCAAGCGCCGCAGCACGGGGAGCATGGCCGGTGAGGGAGCCGAAGCATGATCGCAGTGCTCTCGGGACTCCTTGCCATCACGCTTCAGGCATCTACCTCCCTGCTCTACGCCGCGCTCGGGGAGATCTACACCGAGCGCTCGGGAATTCTCAACCTCGGCATAGAAGGCACCATGCTCCTTTCAGCCGCGCTGTCCTTTGCAACTGTGTACTACTCGAGCTCACTCCTCCTTGGCGTTCTCGTTGCGATGCTCGTCGGGATGACGCTTTCCGCGATTCACGCGTTCCTCTCGGTTCCCATGCGAGCAAACCAGGTCGTGAGCGGGCTGAGCATAACGATCTTCGGCACCGGGCTTGCAAGCTTCGTGGGGCAGCGCCTGGGACCCACCTCGAATAGTAACTACCTTGCCGGGCTCACCGCAGAACGCTTCACCCGTGTCCCGATTCCGGTCCTCTCGGACATTCCGATTCTCGGCGTCGTGTTCAACCAGGATATCCTGACCTACGCCCTGTACCTGCTCGTGCCGCTGTTGTGGTTCGTGCTCTTTCGCACTCGCCCAGGCATACGTCTGCGGGCAGCCGGTGAGGACCCACGGGCGGCAGACGCGATGGGCGTGAGCGTTTCGACGATGCGAATTGTCGCCACGCTCTTCGGCGGGGCCATGAGCGGCATTGGCGGGGCGCACCTGTCCCTTGCCTACACGCCCGGCTGGGCGGAAAACCTAAGCGGCGGCCGCGGCTGGATTGCCGTGGCGCTCGTCATCTTTGCCATGTGGAGTCCCTACCGGGCGGTGTTCGGGGCGCTCATCTTCGGCGGAATAAACGCGATACAGTTTCGCATGCAGGCTGGAGGAACGGTGCTCCCGAGCGCATTCCTGAACATGCTTCCCTATCTCTTCACGATAGGGGTGCTCATTCTTATGACGCTTCGCAATCGCGCGAAGCGCATTGCGGGCGCCCCGTCCGCGCTCGGAACCAGCTACACGCGGGAGATCGGGTAGGGATCGCATTCGCTCAGCGGTGGTCGTAACTGCGGCGAATCGCTACATGAATGTAGTTCGACGCTCTCAAGACGACATCCATGTATGTTTCGCGTCGATTGAGGACGCGATCGCCATGTAATTCCCGAGCAATATCACTGTTACGCGGCTTCGATCATGCTCCGCAGTCATGACCGGCACGTGAGCTCCATGTTCTATAGATCACTATGCCGGAGCTCGACGGCATCTCCTGCCTCAAAGAGATGATCCGGATCAATCCCGACGCACGAATCATCATTATCACGGCCCTGTCCGACCCGGATACAGGCTTAGAGGCGGTGCGCAGTGGCGCCCGCGGCTACGTTACGAAGCCGTTCACCGCCGAGCAGTTGCGTGAGGAGATCGCCTACGTGCTCGAATCAACGTCCGAACGGAGATAGTCGAGGGAACGCCCATGACGGAACAGGAGCTCAAAGCGTTCATCTCCGTCGTCGTCAACTACTTCGAGGAGGTGACCGACCGCGCGGCAGAGATGGGCGTGCCCTACGTAAAGAGCGGGCCAACCGTGATTTTGGACCACACGGGAGTGATCGGCATCTCCGGCAAGCGCCGTGGCGGAATTCTGGTAACCGCCACTGAGGAGATGTTGCGCGAGCTTGCGGGGGAGATACTCGGAACCGACGAGATATCCAGGTCGGACGTGATCGATATGGTCGGGGAGTTTGCCAATACCATCGCCGGCAACGTTCGCGCCTCTTTCGGGAGTAGCTTCATGATCTCCGTACCGATCATCCTGCAGGGACGGCCTACGGACATTCTTATGAAGCTCAAGCCGCCGGTATTCATCATCCCGATCGGGTGGCGTGAGCACCGCTGTTATCTCTCTGTGGGGCTTGAATAGTCGACCAAGGAGCAACTATGGATTTACTGGATACGTTATGGGTGTTGGTCGCAGCGGTGCTTGTCTTCTTTATGCAAGCGGGATTTGCCTTCCTCGAGTCCGGCCTCACACGGTCGAAGAACAGCATTAACGTCGCCATCAAGAACCTCACCGATCTGGGTGTGTCCCTCCTCGTTTACTGGGTCTTTGGTTTCGCTCTGATGTTCGGAGCCACGGTCAACGGATGGTTCGGGTCCGACAACTTTTTCCTGAGAAGCGGCGGGGGCATGTTCGTAGCCGCTTTCTTCATTTTCCAGGCAATGTTTTGCTCCACCGCTGCCACGATCGTCTCAGGAGCCGTTGCCGAGCGGATGCGCTACTCATCCTACATTATCTCAACTATCGCTCTTGCGGTGTTGATCTACCCGATTTTCGGGCACTGGGCCTGGGCAGGCGGTTTCGCTGCGGATAGTGGCGGCTGGCTCGCCCGAATGGGTTTCGTCGACTTTGCGGGCTCCACCGTCGTGCACTCCGTCGGCGGTTGTAGGGGTCCTCATTCTATGGTTCGGGTGGTTTGGCTTCAATGGGGGCAGCACGCTCGCCATGGACGAGCGCGTCGCGGTAATCATCCTCAACACGGCTCTCGCCGCGGCATCCGGAATAGTCTTCTCGCTGGCCGTAGGCTGGCCGCTCTATAAGATGCCCGATGTCAGCCTCGCACTAAACGGAGCCCTGGCCGGCCTCGTGGCAATCACCGCGCCGTGCGCATTCGTGACGGAGCTCGACTCGGTGATCATCGGCGGCATCGGGGGCGTGGTGATGGTAGGGGGCACCTTCCTTATGGAACGGATGCGCATAGATGACGCGGTCGGTGCTGTACCGGTGCACATGGTGGCCGGTGTCTGGGGCACCCTCGCGGTCGCGTTCTTCGGTGATGCGGAGCTGGTGGGCACAGGTCTCGGCCTCCGGCAGCAGCTTGGCGTTCAGGCGCTTGGCGTGGCTGCGGCAGGTGTATGGGCCTTTGGCGTTTCCTACATCATCCTGTCCACCATGAACCGCATCCGGCCCCTCCGTGTCTCCGCGGAAAACGAACGGCTCGGTCTCAACGTGAGCGAGCACGGCGCGTCCACGGAAATCTTTGATCTGGTCTCCGCGATGGAGGATCAGGAGCGCACCGGCGACCTGAGCAAGCGCGTGCCGGTGGAACCCTTTACCGAGGTAGGCCAAATCGCCGCGCAGTACAACGCCGTGCTCTCCAGCCTCGACGAGAATCTCATCGCGAAATCGGAGTACCTGAGCATCCTAGACAACGTCTCCGACGGGCTGTTCCTTATTGACAAAGAGTTCCGCATCAGCCCGTATTACTCGGCCTCCACCGAGAGCATCTTCGAAGAGCAAGACCTCGCGGGCAAGAAGCTGACCAATATCATCAGTTTTCGGGACGACGGGAAAGGAATCGACTTGAAATTGCTGAAGGAGCGCGCGAGAGAGAGTGGCCGCTATAGTGACGAAAAGCTCGCCTCGTTGAGCGGGACAGATGCGATGAAGCTGATGTTCGATGTGGGTATCTCAGCAGCCGCAGACGAGCCCAACGAGCATGCGGGACGTGGTGTCGGAATGGATATCGTCCGGCGAACCGTTCGTCAGATCGGCGGAGACCTGAAGGTACTGTTCCGAAGTGGCAGCTATTGCGAGTTTCGATTCAGCATTCCGACGTGACATCCGACATGACTCCCGAAATGACGCAAGAGGAACTGTCCGCGCGTGTCGAAGCGGTTTTGGCACGGATCTTTCCCGTCTTCTTCAAACAGTCTCGAGACGGCATGTACATCACCACGCGGGCGGGGCGGTTTCTCCAAGCCAATCGTAGCCTCGCCGCACTGCTCGGCTATACCCAGCAAGAACTGCTGCACATACCCGTGGAGCAGGTCTACGAGGTCCCTCAAGAACGCCGCCGCTTCAGTCATGAGATCGAGTCGAACGGAGTGGTACACAATTTCCGCCTGAAGCTGAAACGCAAGGACGGGCAGCGATTCACGGGCTTCGTGGACGCCGTCGTGTGGCGGGGGTCGGACGCGAGCGTCGCGGGATACGTCGGCATTGTCAAGACCGAAGGCCGGGTCTTTCACACCGTAAGTGAGGAGCACACCTTCGATCTCGCACTACGCGGCAGCAACGATGGGCTGTGGAGTTGGGACATCAAGAACCAAGAAATCACCCTCTCCTCGCGATGGAAGGCGATCCTCGGTTACGCCGATTACGAGCTCAGAGATACTCTCAAGGAGTGGACATCGCGCATTCACCGCGATGATTTGCCTGGATTCAAGAATGCACTCGAGAGCTACCTGCGCGGCGAACGAGAGCAGTTCAGCGCGTACTTCCGCATGCCTCTCAAAACCGGACAGTACGCGTGGATGATGAGCCGCGGCATCGGAGAGTTTGACGCTGACGGTCGCGCAACTCGGATTGCAGGCTCGCTTGCCAATGTCTCCAAGCATCTATCTATCATCGAGAAGCTCAAAAAGGAACGTACCGAGCTAACTGAGCTCACCTCGCGCCTTATGGCCGAGCGTGATCTTCTCTCCCGCTACTTTTCGCAGGACATGATCTCTCAGATCAACTCCAGAGGCCACGCCGCTCTCGAGAGCAAGGCTTCGGCGGCGGCGATTCTTTCGGTTCGGATCTACGACTGCGAGCACCTTGCGGAGCGGCTTGATCCGCCACGGTTCGAGGAGTTCATAAACGAGTTCGTTACCGATGTCATGGACCTGGCGTACGGGAACGGCGGCTCCGTCAACCAGATCCTCGGCGACAGCGTGCTATGTACCTTCGGTGCGCCCATCGAGGGCCCGGAAGACCTATCGAACTGCGTGCGATGCGCCTTTGAGATACGCGACTATCTCGACACCTACAACGATGTACGACCCGATTTTCTCAAAAGCCCGCTTGAGATCGGCATCGGCGTCGCCTATGGGACGGTATTTAGCGGCAGTATCGGCTCGGTGCGACGGCTCGAGTACACCGTCTTCGGCAGACCTGTAAAGCGCGCATCTTTGCTGCACGACCACTGCCGCCACGTGGATGCGAAAGTGCTTGCAGACGAGAACGCCGTCCAGGCGCTTGGGCATGCGGTGGTGACGGAAGTAAAGCCACCGGTGGCCGGTCTTACGTGCTCGGCGCTAACCAGCCGGCGATAGTCGCAATTCGGCATCACCGCGGAGTGTACTGTTCCTATCCCCCTGTCACCTCTGATGCCCTTTGCCGGGATGGAGCCCGCCCGTAGAGCTGCTTGAAGCGCCGGGAAAAGGCGAAGGGGCTACGGTAGCCCACCGCGGCAGCCACGCGATCCACCGTCTCTCCCCGGTCTCTCAGCAGGACGAGCGCCTTGAGCATTCGGATGCGCGTAAGATACTCGTGAGGGCCCACGCCCGTGGCCTGTTTAAAACGTCGGGAGAAGGCGGCGCGTGAGAGCCCGGCATGGTCCGCAAGCTCCTCGACCCGCCACGGGTGCTGGGGCGCGGATTCTATGGCCTCAATGGCGCTTGTAAGTCCACCGTCGGTGTAGAGCGCGCGCCCGATCGAGGGCCCGCTCTCCTCCAACAAGGCGTGACGGAGAATGAAATGAAAGAGTGCGTCCGTGAGGCGGCTTAGGACCACGTGTGACGCATCGGCTCGCTCGTATTCGCCGGCGAGAACGCTAATCAACGGTTGTATCGGATCGGAGGGCGCCCGCCCGTGTGCCGGCAGATGAAACCATTGCGGGAGCACGTGAAAAAAGGGGTGCAGCGGCCCCGCGGGAAACCGGTAACGACCGCTCATGACGAGCGTATCCGCCGTCGTCTCTTCACTAGTTTCAGCTGTGAGGGTGTGATCCTGACCACGAGAGAAAAAGATGATATCCCCCCGTTGCAGCACGACTCGGTGACCACTCGTTTCGCACTGGATGAGACACTCACCATGAAAAACGACGTGAAACGCGGCGGTGTAGATGCACGCGAAGCTGAGACGAGTCCCCGGCTTCATCCGGTGCACCTTGAACTCCGAGCCTTCAATGGTGTCGGTGATTCTCTTGAGCACATCCATAACCGGGAATGTACTGATTCTCCCAACCCTCGTGTGAAAGCATCGAGACAATCGAGCATGAAATCAATCAAAACCGATATTGTTCTGCACATTGTCCCGCGGTAGCTTAAGCCCACCGTTAGAGGAGGGAAGATAATGATTGCATATGTACATGGGGCAACAGGTAAGGTCGGGACGGCTCTCGTCTCTTCGCTAAGCTCGGCAGGACACACCGTGCGTGCCGCGACGCGCAGTCCGCGTCCGACGGAGGGAACTGTGCACTACGTGGACGCAACAGATCCCGCTCAGGTCGACGGCACGGATGGGGCGTTCTTTCTCTCACCGCCGGGTATCATCGATCAGTACGGTTGGCTGAAGCCCTACATTGATCGCGCCGTCGCAAGCGGCGTCGGGAAAGTCGTGCTCATGACGGCCATGGGGGTCGAACACGCACCGCAAGACGCTCCCATGCGCAAGCTCGAGCTTGAGCTGCTCAACTCGGGCCTCGATGCGACGATCATTCGCCCTAACTGGTTCATGGACAACTTCCACGCCTACTGGGTCTCCGGCATCCGTTCGGACGGCACAATCTACTTCCCCGGAGGAGACGCAAAGGTCAGCTTTATCGATGCTCGGGATATCGGCGAGAGCGCGGCTGCGCTGCTTATGCAGGGGGACCACAGCGGAGAAGGGCTGACCCTGACAGGACCGGAGGCGTTGGACCATGCCCAGGCCGCGGAGAAGCTTTCGGCCGCGACGGGCCGGACGATCCGGTACGTTGACGTTGATCCGCAGGAGTTCAAGCAGGGAATGGTACATGGAGGATTGACCGAGGAGTATGCCGACCTGCTCGTCCAGCTCACCGAATCCGTTCGAGCCGGATACGGCGCACCGGTTTCACCATCCGTGGGCGAGCTCCTGGGCCGCGAGCCCATCAGCTTCGATCGATATGCCAGGGACTACCGTGATCGATGGATCGGAGTGGCGTAAGCCGCTGAGAACAGCGGTAGATATAGGAAAGGAGCTTTACCTATGAAAGTATCTACACTCTACAAAGCGGGAGCAGCCGCTTTCGTATTATCCGGGATTCTCAACATTATCGCCGATTTCTTGCCGGCGGCGGCAACGCGCCTCCTCAATTTCGGTGGAGTGGCTGCGGGGATTCTGGGACTTGTTGCAATTTACTTATTCCAGCGCGAGAGGGTCGGCGTATTCGGTTTCATCAGCTATTTGGTGGCAGCGTCTGGTTTCATCGGAATCGCAGGCTTTCTGTTCGTTGATGCATTTGTATTCCCCTACATATCAACGGCAGTTCAAGAGGAGCTGGTCAATGGGGCTACCGGTGCTGCTATCTTCATCAGCGTGATTGCGTACGTTTTGGGCGTTGTGTTGTTCAACGTCGCCTCTTTTCGTGCAAAACGATACCCAACACTCGCGCTTGTGTTATGGACGATAGGGGTACTGCCTACCCTTGCGGCCACCGCTGTACCGGGCTTCGTAATAACGATTGCAGAAATCACTGCCAGCATAGGAATTGTCTGGATTGGTTCGGTGGTTTGGCGAAACGCGGACTAAGGAAACGTCCGCAGGCGCTGTTTCGGATGTCGAGGCATGCTGCCCTTCGTTCAGGGAATCACGATATCGGAGAGCGTGAGCGAGCCGCTCGAGGGGCCGAAGGCCTCAACGGCAAGGGTTAGATCTACCAAATAGTCGGTTTCAGGTATGTTGTTTTTGTCGACCCAGCGCTCGAGGAATGCTCCGACATCGATCGACACCGGCGCGGCGCCCGGCCAGGATGACTGCGACTGCGCGACGGCCATCCACTGTGTCTGATTTTCGGCGCCCCAATCCATGTCGTTGTGGTAGAAGTCATAGCTCGTACCTTCAATGTCGTGAGTTCCATCGGACACATAACCTGCTTCGGGTGGATCGAGATAGGGAAGGTTGGTGGCAAACACGATGTAGAACTCATTGTCCCAGCCTTCGTCGGTGGTGTCTCCGGTAATCGGCCAAGAGACATCGTCTCGGTGGGTCCAGCCGTACACCGCCCAGATGTACCATCCCCCGCCTGAGGACTGGAGACTGCTCAGCTCCGCGTTCGCCGAGATGACGTAGTCCTCCGGAATATCATGGAGCCGAAGGCTACCCGTCGAATCGCTGTCCACACTCCGGCCGATCCGACCGATCTGGTCACCGGAGATGGTGTTCCATTCAAAGGAAAAGCTCCGCCCGTCGTCGTTCCACATGCGGTGCCCGCTACCATCGAAGGGCACCGTGCGCCAGTTAGAGGTATAAAGCCGGTCGCCGATGAAAATCGTGTCGATCGTGGTACTGCTGTGGTCATAGCCAACGTCGCCGCCACCACCCCCGCCGGCCAGATCCTCACAGGATGCGGTTACAAAGGAAAGAAGCACGGCTACCACGAGAATCGCGGATACCGCCACCCCACGAGAGTCTCGTTTTAGCCGCCCGCCGCTTGGGATATCCTCACGCATGTTGCAGAAGGCACAACGATCGGCCGGCTTTCGGCTACAGGAAAGTTGAAGCGGCTCATCCCGTAGGGTTAACCGCCCGTATCCTCCAGTGAACGAAGAATGGGACATGGATCGGTGGCTGCCCGACCGCGGCAGCTGTCAATAAGCTCCCCCAATACGTCTTTCATTCTGCCGAGAGCTTGCATTCGCTCTTCGACCTCTTGAAGCTTCCTCTCCGCGTGCTCGCGCACCTCGTTGCACGCCACCGTCGAGGGAGTGTCCACTCGCAGGGAAAGGAGCTCCGCGATCTCTTTCAACGAGAAACCGAGACGCTTCGCGTGAACGATAAAACGCAACCGCCGCACGGTGTCCGGTGGAAACTGCCGATACCCTGACTCGCTTCGCTCAGGTTGCGGCACGAGGCCCTCCCGCTCGTAGTAACGGATCGTCTCTACGCCTATTTCCGCGCGTCGGGCGACTTCTCCAATCGTCAGCGTGTCCATCCCGTCCTCTCCGGTTCTTAGAGCATATATGTGATGTCGGAGGTCGCCGCGGGATGCACGTAGACACCGGTCTTCAGATCGAGAGCGTTGATCCCGTTTCGAATAGCCATGGCAAACATGTTGATCGTCTCTCCCGCGTGTCCGCCGAGCAGGTGTGCTCCCACCACTGTTCCGCTCTTCTTGTCGATGATCAGCTTGTACGCACCGTGGGACTCGTTGGTTCGTCGAAGCGTATACCAGTCGCTCATGTCTCCGGTGCTTACCTCCACGTCAAGGCCGGCTGCTCGTGCTTCCGCCTCCAAGAGTCCCGCCCGAGCCAAGGAGGGGACGGTGAAGCAGACGCTCGGCGTTCCCCGGTAGTTCGGCTGCTTGCGGTTGCCCTTGAGGATGTTGCCGACGGCGATCATGCCCTCGTGGACGGCCACCGGCGTGAGCTTGGCGCCGACCGTGGCGGCGGCGTCGCCCGCGGCGTACACCGCCGGGTTGGAGACGCTCTGCAGAAACTCATTCACCTCGACACCACGGGTCGGGTCGAACGATACGTCGCCGGTTTTCAAGTCCAAATCATCTATCTCCGGCACCCGACCGGCGCCGTGGACCACCAAGTCCGCCTCTATCCTTGCACCGTCGGCCGTGGAAACGGTATATCGCCCTGCGCCGCCGCTGTTCTGCTCAACCGTCTCCACCTCGGCGTGGAGCCGTACATCGATTCCCAACTCCCGAGAGGCCTGCGCCAACTGATCCGCCAGTTCCGGGTCAAACCCTTTCAGAATATGCTCGCCTCTCTGCAGGACCGTTATCTCCGCCCCCGCCCGGGCGGCTACGTAGGCAAACTCCATGGACACGAAACCTCCTCCCACGAAGACGATCCGACGGGGAAGCTCCGGCAATTCGAGAAAGTCCGTGCTGGTGATAAGGTATTCGGCTCCCGGAAACGAAAGCGTGCGAGGCCGTTGCCCGACGGCAATCAGAATGTGTTCGGCCTGCAGCTCCCGGTCCCCCACCATCACGGTGTTCCGACCGGTGAACCGCGCACCGCCGTGGAGCGTCTCGGCTCCGAGCTTCGCCATCGATTTCTCCAGAGCGCCGGGAGTGCCTTGGATTACCGAGTCCTTATGTTTCATGAGGTCGGGCCAGTCGATCGTGAGCTCTCCCGACACCCCGAGCCCGTTCATGCGGCGATTCCAGTCGATCAATTCGGCGGCCCCCACGAGCACCTTCTTCGGATCACAGCCGCGCAGAGCACAGGTCCCGCCGTAGGGTCTAGAGTCCACGACGGCGACCTTCTTGCCTGCCCGGGCCGCCTTGTGGGCCGCGGAAACTCCCGCCATACCGACGCCGATAACGAGCACATCGTATTTGTCTTTAGCTGCCATACTGATCCTCCTTAGTCTTTGGGGGTCTGATCCCTAACGGGATCCGATCGGTGGGCCCGAGAAGTACCACGGGCCACCGCAACCACGATAAGAAGCAGAAACACGGCGAGCAGAGGAAACAAGACGTAGTCGAGATAGCCCACCAGTCCCGCAAGGCCGAGAACGCCGAAGAGGACTATCAAGACGGGCGTGAAACAGCACAGCGCGGTGATCACCGTTCCGATTACGCCGATCTTTAATAGTCGGCTCGTTCGTTGCGTGAGTCTCTTCATGGCTTCATCATAAACCCTGTAGCGGACTACAGAGTCAACACCAGGTGAGAAAGACGCCGGAGGGCCACATCGGGATACCGGACGACAGAATCCAACTTAAACTTGAAATTTGTCAAAACCGCCGATAGAGTGTGGATATGATTGCGAGGGTTATCTCATCGGTGGTTGCGGGTGCGGCTAACCGCTTTCCTGTTGTAACTATAGTCGGGCCACGGCAATCGGGGAAGACAACACTCGTTCGTGCACTTTTTCCCGATCACGTCTACGTGAACCTGGAGAGACCTGATACGCGCGCGCTTGCAGCCGAGGATCCACGCAGCCTGCTGCGAGATGGTACCGAGAACATTATTCTCGATGAGGTGCAGCGCCTGCCCGAATTGCTGTCCTGGGTGCAAGTATTCGCCGATCGAGAGAATGAACCGGGACAGTTCGTTCTCACCGGCAGCAACCAACCGCTATTGGGTGAGACTATTCCACAGTCGCTGGCGGGACGCACTAGTGTACATCGGCTTCTCCCATTGTCGACGGAAGAACTGGCGGCGGCAGAGATATCGGTGTCGAGGGACGATCTGTTGGTGAACGGGTTCCTTCCGCGGCTCTACGACGCTTCGCTCAAGCCGGGGGAGCTTTACAGTGCGTATTTCGCGACATACGTCGAGCGGGATCTCCGGCAGCTCATTAACGTCCGTGATTTAAGCCGCTTTGAAAACTTCATGCGACTCCTGGCGGGTCGCGTCGGCCAACTCATCAACCTTTCAACCCTGAGTAACGACGTGGGAGTAACATCGACGACTCTCGGTGATTGGCTTAGTGCGCTGGAGGCTTCGTTTCTCGTGCTGCGGGTCACCCCCTATCACGAGAACCTTGGTAAGCGCTTGGTCAAAACACCGAAACTCTACTTCACCGAACCGGGACTCCTGGCGTGGCTTCTCCAGATCGAGACTCCTGCCCAGGCCGCCCGCGACCCGCTCCTCGGCAATATCTATGAGAATCTCGTTGTCGTCGAGGCCTTCAAGGCGGCCTACAATCGCGGCCTGGAGCCACGGTTGCGCTTCTATCGCGATAAGTCCGGCCTCGAGGTAGACTTAATCCGCGAGTTCCAACGCCGCCCCTTCGCGATCGAGATAAAGGCCGCCGCAACATTCAGCACCGAGATGCTCACTCACCTGGAGCGTTTTCGCCACCTGTACGGGGACCCCGCGAGTGCGGCCGTCGTGTACAGCGGGCCGAGACAGCCGCCGGTGCGGGGTATATCCGTCTGGAATCACGCCGACATAGCCGATGTGCTGTTCGGCACCTGAACTCCGAGGACAGACTTCAGCTTCCGCGCCGAAAACTCAGGTCCGACCGATCGCACAGTCATAGTGTAACCGAAGATTCGCAGGATCGCGCGGGGGCCACGTCCCGCAGTTCAGGGCGACGCCGGCAGCTCTCGATCCCCCGTATGCTATATCCCCAACGGATCTTTGTTATCCCGCGGAGTGAGCCGGAGCTCTTCCGGCCACGCAAGTACGAAGCCAAGCTTGTCGGCCAAGAGCTCCTGAAACTGCTCCCGGCGGGACTTGTCCCTGTAGACCTGCCGCGGGCGCTGGTAGGTGTTGAGGCAGTGAGCCGCCAAGGCGCCGGCAGCCTCACCGATGTTCCACTCGATCGGGTGGAGCCGGTATTACCCGTTCGTGATGTGGGTGACGCCCAGGTTCTTTGCCGCAGGTAGCAAGTTTTCCACGCGCACGGGGATGAGCGATCCCACCGGTATCTGATGCGGATAGTTATTGATATCGATGTAGTTACGTCCCGACGTCGAAGGGTGGAGATCGATTCGATGACTACCAACACCGACCGAGTCTTCAAAGAGCTCCGACCCTTTGACGCCATTTCTCGCCTCGACCCCAAGATGCTGCTCGAGAACCGTGAACTCTGCCTTGATTCGCCGAGACTCCCGAACGTACACGTGCTTCGCCAGATCACTAGTGCCGGTTACGTCACCCCGAAGTCGTAATTCCGGATAACCATACCCGCCGTCGGGCCGCGGCGCCTCGGTCTGCATCCAATAGAGCCATGAGAGGCTGAGCTGCCGTGCGCCACGAAGGTGCTTTGCCGACTCTGACTGCTCAACCCCCGCGATCGGTCCGAGCCAGTAGTCGATTTGCGGCCAATTGACTGAAATTATGTCGCTGGGGAAGAACCCCTCCACGTGATGCTTGCGGTAGAGGATACGCCTGAAGTGCCACCAGTCGGTTCCGAGAGGTTCATCCATGGGTCCGTTGAAGATGGGGCGATTGACGGCTTCCAGCGTAACGGGTTCGGGTGTGACCCAGCTCAGCTGTCTATCAGGCCAGAAATCAGCCTTGTAGGTCTGCCAGAAGTCGTAATCGTCAGGTCGCTCTATCGTGTGATTCGCGCCCTCGTCCGGTTGTCGCGCACCACGACGGCGCGGACGTAGTCACCCTCGGTCTCCACCGCCTCGCAACTGCCCGATACGCGCCGGCAGGGAAAGGTCGACTACTCGCTGCCGGACTGCGCTCTCAGCGCCTTCGCTCTGTTCTTCCTTCAGGATCCCTCGGTGTTGGAGTTTCAGCGGCGCTTTCAGCTGCTCGGCGGGTACAGGGGAAAGTGCTCCTTGAGTTATAGCCCGTCGCCCAAGCCATGTCGGTGTGCCACGGCGGCCCTTATTGGTGTGCCGGAGAGCGGAACGTGAAGTATGCCGGAGTGTTGTACCTGCTGTTTGTGGCCTGGCAGCTATGGAGAAACGCAGGGGCCGTAGCCGGTGACGACAACGCTCCGAGGAGCGACAGACCGGTAACGCTCGTCGGCAGAGGAGTTCTGATCAATGTGCTCCATCCGGGGGTTCCCAGCAGGCATTGCGGGCCTTGCCGCGCAGACTGCGCTTCAGGGCTGGGCAGCTTAAAGGGCGCGTAGACAGTAGCTAATGGGCACCCACAGCAACGCCCCCGAACAATCGGGGTCGCTTGCGCTTTCGGGTGTCGCTACGCCGGCTCCCGACCGTCCCGGTACTCAATCAGGTCCCACCTGTTGCCGTACAGATCTGCAAACACAGCGACCGTCCCGTACGGCGCTTCGAGAGGTTCTCGAACAAAGCGAATCCCATTTGCCTTCATGTCTTCATAGTCGCGTTGAAAGTTGTCTGTGCGAAGGAACAGGAACACTCGTCCACCGCTCTGATCACCCACAAATCGACGTTGGTCCGCACTTGCTGCACGCGCGAGCAGAACGGTCGCCCCGGCAGACCCTGGCGGGGCGACTACAACCCATCGCTTGTGTTGTTCGGGATACGGAGTATCCTCGATCACCCTGAAATGAAGCTTTTTCGTGTAGAAGTCGATTGCCTCGTCGTAATCAGCAACGAGCAGGGCAACGTGCACGATTGATTGCGTCATTTTCTGACCTCCACGAACTCTGAGCCACGGGAGCTTCATACATTGGCTCTGCGGTCTCGCTCCTCTCGGCTTCACGGGAACTGTACCTGTCCCTTCTCTGGATGAATAGTGATGTGCGTGGTTATGATTGTCCCCACCGCATCTTACCGGTACCGTCTTCCTCAAGGTCTTTTTCGAGCGGAGTCACCGACGTGTGCGGAAGCCGTACGTAACGCCGTGTATATTGACGGAGACAGCGATACCCGCGCGGGGGTTGGCCGGCTCTATCCTGGGTACACTGTTTGCGCTGTTAGATGCCCCGTGGACTGCCGTCCTGCCGTTATGCACTGCGACGGCTATCGACACTTACTCTCTACTTGCCCGGCTCTCCGTACAGGCGCTCGTAGCGGGCCTGCAGGAGCTCGAGGTCCTGCTCGATGTTGCGCAGCTCGTCGGCCGCCGTTGCGTCCCCGGCCTCGAGCATGGTGAAGACCGTGCCGGCGAGAAGCCCAACGCCGGCTGCGACCGCGCCGGCTATGGCACCGCGACTGTAGGCGATCGTCTGCTCGCGGTAGCGCACCGCGTCGTCGGCGGTGTCGGTATTCTGGTAGTCGTTGTAGCTCTGCCGCGAGAGCAGATAAAGCACGCCGCTTGCACCCGCGCTCACCGAACCGAGGCCGAGGCTGATTCGCGCACCCCGCCGCAGGCGCCGGTTGTCGAGCTGTACCTGGCGGCGCAGGCGGTCGCGCTCGGCGCGGCGGGCTTCGATCCGCTCGAGGAGACGGGCAGCCTCAGCGCTCGGGGGGGCGGGCTCCGGATCCGGGTCGAGGCGGCCTGGTCCGGGCTGACCCGGCCCAGGCTCATCCGGCGCATCAGGGACCGGTGAGCTGTCGAATGGAAGCGGCTCCGGTGCCGGCGACAGCGCTCCTCCGGCGGCGGAACCGCCGGCGGCCACCTCCGGTGGCGATTCTTCGGGGAAGTCGAGGACTATGTCGTAGACGGCACGTCCCCGGGAGGGAACCTCCAGGGTCTCCCTGGCCCGACCGCGGCCGGCCTCCAGCGTGACCTCGAGCGGACCCGCATTTAGGTCCTCGAGAATGATAGGCGTACGCCCGAGTGATGTCTCGCCCACGCGCACCTGTGCGCCGGGGGGCTCGCTTCGCAGCCAGAGTTCCCTGCGGGGGGCATGCTCCGTCACGGTGCCGCTCTCCGACCCATCGGATTCGGCGCCGGCGATCGCGGGTGGTGCCACGTCTTCAGGCGCCGGCTCAACGAGTTCCTGGTACGGTGAGATGCGCCGTTGGAACTCCTCGTCGATCGGCAGCTCATCGAGCGGGCGCTCCTGTGCGGGGTCGGCGGATCCGGATCCGGCTGGATCGTAGAACGCGGAGATCATAACCAGCCGGCGGCCCGCCTCGGTTGCCCATCTGCCCTCCTCGTCAAGCCAGATGACCCGATCGTACTGCTCAATCGCCGGATCAATGCGGCCGCGCTCCTCGAAGGAGCGGCCGAGGTAGTACCTCGCCTCCGCCTCGTCTTCGGGAGCCCTGTCGGCGTCGAGGTAGTCCTCAAGGGCGGTCTCTGCTTCGTCATAGTCCATGTTGATGTACGCTCGCAGACCCCCCGAGAGGTCGGTGTCTCTTCCGCGGGCAGCCGACAGCGCCGTGGTGCGCGCCGCCGCGATATCGTCGAGCAGGGTCGCAAGCCGCCGCGCCGCTATGGCCGTCTCGGTGCCCGGGTAGGCATCGGCGATCCGCTCATACTCGCGCCGAGCATCGTCTTC
>JAAAOR010000022.1 GCA_009908735.1 Spirochaetota bacterium
CACCACCGCGCTGTCGGGGATGCCCGCCTCGGTGAGCAGACGCCTGTCGCGGAAATTGATGGTCGCGTAGGCGAGATTGGGCAGTACCGGGTATATGCTTCCGGTCACGTGGGCGCGAAGCTCGGCTAGATTCTCGAAACGCGCGCACTCGGGGAAATCGTGGATCTGGAAGATGGCTCGCTGGCCGGGCTCGTTTTCGAGTATGTCTATGAGCGCCGAGGTAAAGGCCGGGTTCTTCCCGAGGTGGTAGTTATGTACCCACCATACAATCTCCTCCGAGAGGTAGCTTTCGGTAAGGATGGAAGCGATTCGTTCCTCTAACAGCGCCATGGGCATAGGCACCGGCATAGTCAGGTGGGATTGCTCGGAGACGTAGCCTATCTCGGGATGCACCCGCACCGATACCCGGAGGTCGGGTGCGGCGGATTGTATCCGAGCGCGGACCGTTTCGGTGTTCTCCTGCGATCCGGTGATGAGAATGACCTCGTCGACCGCGTTCGCATGCAGACCGAGGGCGACGCAGGCCTGCGTGATCACAGCGGTCACCCCTCCTTGTCGAAGATGATAGTGAAAGACGGCAAGTTTCATCGCTTATGTGATTATACGCGGCGTTCAGGGCGGTTGTACACGCGTCCGCCGAGTGCCGCCGAACGCTTGCAAAATCGGCAATGATGCACCTACAGTACGGATATGAACCAACGCATTTACGATTTGCTCTCGGAGATCTACGGTCCGGATGCCGGCGAATCTGCCGCGGCGCGCGTCCACGAACTGCTGCTTCGCTACTCCGAGCGCATCGAGCACCCGTTGCCGGCAGCGGGCGCGCCGGCCGAAGACGAGCCCCCGGTCCCGCTCCCGGTAACAGAGCGGGACACGATCATGATAACCTACGGCGATCAGTTCCGCGGCGCCGACGGGACTCCCCTTTCCTATCTCTACCGCTTTCTCGATGAAGAGACCGAGGGTGCGATTTCCGGCGTTCACATTCTTCCATTCTGGCCCTACTCCTCGGACGACGGGTTTTCCATCATCGACTACAGACGGGTGGATCCGAGGGTCGGCGACTGGTCCGATATCGAGCAGATTGGTGCCGATTACAGCCTCATGGCCGACCTCGTGCTCAACCACTGCTCGGCGCAGAGCCGCTGGTTCGAGGGATTCCTGAAGAGCGAGTCGCCCTATACCGAGTACTTCATCACCGTGGATCCCGATACCGACCTCAGCATGGTCGCCCGACCCCGGGCCCATCCGCTACTTACGCCCTTCGAGACGACCGAGGGGACGAAGTACGTGTGGACAACCTTCAGCGCCGATCAAGTTGATCTGAACTTTCGCTCCCCGCGGGTGCTCGAGGAGATGCTCGACGTGTTGCTGCTCTACGTTGAGCGAGGCGCGCGGATTATCCGCCTTGACGCAATTGCCTACCTGTGGAAGGAAATCGGACATCCCTCGATCCATCATCCCAAGACGCACCTCCTCGTACAGCTGTTTCGCGCCGTGATCGAGGACATCGCCCCGTGGGTCGTCGTAATTACGGAGACCAACGTGCCGCATACGGAAAACCTCAGCTACTTCGGCGATGGCTATAACGAAGCCCACATGGTCTATAACTTTTCCCTTCCCCCCCTCGTGCTCGACGCCTTCCTGCGCGAGGATACGGGCCATCTCACCACGTGGGCCGCCGGCCTCGATCGGCCGAGTGACGCGGTGAGCTTCTTCAACTTCCTCGCCTCCCACGACGGCATCGGCCTGCTGCCGGCCCGCGGCATTCTCGCTGCAGAGGAGATTGAGCGCATGATCGAGACGGTGGAGACTCGCGGCGGCCGCATTTCCTACAAGGCGACACCCGACGGTGAGATTCCCTACGAGATGAACGTTAACTACCTCTCGGCCGTCACCGACCCGAACGTTCCGACCGCCCAGCGTGCTCGCGCGTTCCTCGCCTCCCAGGCAATCATGCTGGCCATGGCCGGCGTGCCCGGCGTGTACGTCCACAGCCTCCTTGGCTCGACGAACTGGGAGGAGGGGGTCGAACAGACCGGCGTCAACCGCAGTATCAACCGCGAGAAGCTTGATTACGCCACCATCGTCGACGACATCAACACCGAAGGCACCCTGCGCGCCACCGTCTTCGAGGGCTACCGCCGCATGCTCCAGGTCCGCGCCGCGGAGCCGGCCTTCCCCCAACGCATCCTCGAAGCCGGCCACCAGGTGTTCGTCGTCCTTCGCGGCGCCGCCGACGATACCGCCGGCGCCACCGCATCCCCGCTCGTGCTCTGCCTGCATAACGTCTCTTCCGGTGAAGCTGAGTGCCGTTTCCACACGGGCGACATCGGCTCTCCCGCGGAGAATACCTTCCGTGAGCTCGTAAGCGAGGATGTATTTTTTCCGCATTGGGAGAAAGGGCGGGCAGGCGAGTTCTCGGTTGAGCTTGAGGCGTTTGAGGTTATGTGGCTGAAACTCCGATAACCGTGGAGTGTATAGGACCGTGTTGGTGGGTACCGGGCTAATTTATTATCCTGCACGCCTGTAGCAGTTGCCTCGTGACCGCGGGTTCGGTATATCGTTTCATTTAGACGTATTTCCCCCTGTTGTAGGGCTTTAGCCGAAATCGACCAACACGATTCTTGATACCTACAAGCGCTCGCGTGCCCGGACGGCCTGCGGGCTGCCGGGGCGACGCTCGATGAGCCGACTGTAAAAGCGAGCTGCGTACTCCGGCTCGCCAAGCTGCTCCTCGAGACCGATACCAGTTTTGAGCATCGCCTCCGGCCAAAGCTCGGATACCGGGTAGGCCACCGCCAACTGGGTGTAGGCGATGATCGCCTCCTCGTGGCGATCGAGCTTCGAGAGGTGTTCGGCGCGGGTGAGCAGCGCCCGGGGAGCAAGCGAGGAGTTGGGATAGCGCTCCACGTAGGCGGCCGCCTCCTCGACGTAAAGCTCCTTGAACCGCCTGGTCTCGAGAGCGTGCAGTCCTGCGAGGTAGAGCTCGTAGCGGGAGGCGATCGTGGCGGCAACGCCGCGCACATCGACGGCTGCACCGCCTGCTTCGCCGGCGACGTCCGCGTTGCCGCCGGTGTCCGCGCCGTCCACAGTGTTTCCGCCCGCGGCCTCCGGCGCGGCCACGAGCTCGAGCAGCGTGTCGCGATCTTGTCCCCATTCTCGCACGTTGCGTTGTACGAGACGAGCGGCAGTGCGCCGCGAGGCGGGGGTGACGTGGGAGTCCGGACGCACGGCCAGTTGGCGGAGGAGAATTATGGTGGCCTCTTCGTCCTCCTCGCGTGTTGCGAGGAGCGCGCCGAGTTGATACTCGGCCTCGGCAATGAACTCGCTCTGGGGGTAGGCGCGGATGTAGGTACGGAGGCTGCGCTCGAGATCATCGCCGACGACTTCGATATTCTGCTCGGCAAGACTGCGGATATAGCTCTCCCGGCGCGCACGTATGTCGCCGTCGAGGCCGGTGAGGATTCCGTACTTGTACTGGACGTAGCTCTTTCGGTTCTGCGCTATGCGGTAGGCGGTCGCCACGTCGAAGGCCCAGGCAACTCCGTTTATGAAGAATCCTCCCGCTATGAGCGACGCGTTGGTTATGGCGTTGCGGTAACGCTCGGGCGACTCGGTGATAGTGGACAGTTGCCAGATGTCGCTGAAGTCATTCCACTGTCGAAGCATACCGGTGAGGATCATTGCCGCACCGCCCGCGCGCACTCCCGCAACGCTCCACCCGAGGGTCGGCTCGCCCACGCCGAAGAGGGCGTAACCAGGGACCCAGACGGCCATGAACATAGCGAAGAAGTCTACGCTGCGAGTCATCTCGAGGTATTCATCGTATTCCATCTCCACGGGCAACCCCTCGCGTAACTCCGGAGGGAGTTCACGGAAGAGCTGCGGGAGCATGTTCATCTGTGCCTGTGCGGTTGCGCCCGCGGTGAAGAACAGGAGCGCTATCGCACCCGCACGCACGTGTTTTTCCATGTGTCTTCCCTCCCGCCGCCGCGGTACCCACAACGGACGCCGCGGTACCGACAGCGGACGCCGCGTTACCGACAGCCGTCCTCGGCGCCCTCTTCCCCGAAGATCGCCGTCAGCAGATAGTACAGTTTGGTGCGCAGAATGTGGTAGGAAAAGTACTTACAGGCCAGCCGGTAGTTGTTCTCGACCATGCGCGTGCGAAGCTCGGGGTCGTCGAGGACTCGCTTGGTGTGCTCGACGGTCTCGGTTGAGATGAAGTCGTCCATCTCAATCACGTCGAAGCCGAGTGGCTTTATGTCGTGGGAGTAGATGGAGTAGTTGTTCACGAGCACCGGCTTTCGGAAGTACACGGCCTCGAGGAACGCGTTTCCGAAGCCCTCGATGAGGGACGGATAGGTGACGAGATCGGCGTGGGGATACACGTCTTGCAGGCTGTAGACCTTCCTCCCGTCCGGCGTCGTCCCGCGTGTATCGTCTATGACGTGGTCGTCGAAGAGGGCTCGAACGCCGAGAAGATCGGCGAAATCATGCACTCGCTGTTGGTACTCATAGCCCTCGTCTCCAGATGCGTGAGATATCACCAGAGCGGCCTTTCGATTGAGACGGGCCACGAGCTCGATGGCGTGCTCGATGCCCTTTCGCTGTACGACGCGTGTCGGCTGCAGCACCAGGAGCTCATCGGGCTCGAGGCCGAGCGCCTCCCGCACGTCCGCATTGTACTCGTCGATGCCGGCGGGTGGGTGCTCGAACTCCATCACGTTCGGGATCAGGGTAGACGCGATGCCGGTGCGCAGCGCCAGCTGGTTCTGAGCCGAGGTGTTGATGACCACATGCTGGACGTTATTGAGATGGGGCGGGAAGCCGGCGTTGAGGATGTCCCAGATGGAATTGGTGAGAAAGCGCTTTCGCTCCCAGAAAAAATCATGATGATGGGCGATAGTCGGTATGTGCGTCTCGGCGATAACCTCTGTTAGCGCCATGCCGAGTGGTACGTTCAACGGGATCGTGACGGCATTCTGCGGCACGAGAACGTCGAGGTCGAACCGACGGATGAACTCGTAGATATGTGCTTTGATGCGCGTGCGGTACTCATGAAGCTCGCCGGTAAGCCTCTCGGGGCGGCTGCCGCCGGCAAAGCACTCCTCGTAGAGGCGGCGGATATCGGGGTGCTTGAAATGGAGCTCCTCCACCAGCATCGAGCGCTCGCCCGGGGTCTCTAGCTCGCCGCCGAGGAAAAAGTTGGTGCAGCCGAGTTCCTCGAATACCTCGGCCCACTTCGCCGTCTCGAGGGAAACCCCGTCGGTTCCGGCAAAGCGAAAAGACACGAACCCGATGTTCTTTCGCATGATTCCCGGATTGTAGGCGGGCTACTGCGGGGGGTCAAGCTATTTCACGAGCTTTGAGAGCGCCTTGAAGGTGTCTGTTCCGCTGTAGCGGCAGAGCTCGAAGAGGACGGACTCGGTGGTCGTCACGATTACCCCGGCGTGTCGCATGCGCTCTATTGCGACCTTCTTGTCGTTGGGTTTTCGCGAGGAGGTGGCGTCTTCCACGACAATCGGCGTGTAGCCCGCCTCCAGCAGATCCATCGAGGTCTGAAGCAGGCATACGTGCGCCTCGATTCCGGCAATGACGAGGTGGTGGCGGCCCGTCTGCCCGAGCGCTGTGGTAAACGCCGGCTCGTCTACACAGCTAAATGCGGTTTTCTCGATGGGGTCAAAGTGATCGAAGGCCCTGCTGACGGGGTCGATGGTTTCGCCGAGGCCCCTCGTGTACTGCTGGGTTACCAGCTGCGGCACCTCGAGTAGTTGCAGTCCAGCGATGAGGCTGCGCAGATTTTGCTGCGTCGTGTATGAGTCGTACATGTAGGGAAACAGCCGGGTCTGAACGTCGACGATTACCCCGACACTGTCATCCGGTGGTATTCTCATATTACGCTTCTCCCACAAACCGGCCGCTCGGGAATAGGGTGCCACCGCACCGGCCCTCGCCCCGGGACCGGAGTCTGGGGCGGGGGTCGCGTCGTGATGCGACGCGTCAGACGAGAAGCTGCTCGGTTTCCTCGCGGCTGCGGTCCATAATCTTGCGCAGCGTGATGTTTTCGAAATAACCGGTAATGTGCTCCGATACCTCGTGCCACACGTCGTGCATAAGGCACTCCTCGGCACGGCTGCATTCCGCGGAATCGCCGTTTCGCGCCGGCGTGGTGCAGGGGGTAAGCTCGATCCCCTCGCCGACCGCCTCGAAAATGGCGCGGACGCTGATATCCTCCGGAGCCATGCGGAGAACGAACCCTCCCCCGGGGCCTCTCACCGAATCAATGACACCGGATTTCTTGAGCCGGAAGAAAATCTGCTCGAGAAACTCCGGGGAAATTGACTCTGCCTCGGCCAGCTTCTTGATGGGAGTCGGCTTCTCGCCGCCCTCGAGTGCCAGCGTGACCAGTGCGCGTAGCGCGTAGCGTCCTTTCGTTGTAACTCTCATATTCTCACCTCGTTTCCCCGGTTTCGAACACCGGGGTTTAGTCGTTCACTCGCTCGACGTACTCTCCCGTCTCGGTATTGACGAGTATTTTGTCGCCCTGCTTGATGAACAGCGGAACCTTCACGTCGAGTCCCGTCTCTACGGTCACCGCCTTTGTGCCGCCGGTGACTGTGTCACCCTTTACGGCGTCCTGAGCCTCGGTGACCTCGTAGGCGAGTTTATACGGTAGTTGAATGTCTATCGGGTCGGTCTCCCACATGATGATGCGGTAGGTATCGCCCTCTTTAATCAATTTTCCTTTCTCGCCCACCGCGTCGTTGCTGATCGTGAACTGCTCGTACGATTCGCTATCCATAAAGTGATAGCCGCTGTCGTCCGCGTAGAGATACTGTCCGGACTTCTCGTAGACCTCTGCTTCGGCAATGTTCTCGTTGGACTTGTATGTCTCGCGAAGTACCTGGCCGGTCTTCAGGTTTTTCAGCTTTGCCCGCACAAAGGCCGAGCCCTTGCCCGGATTCACGAACTCGCGCTCCGCAACGAGGTGCGGCTGATCCTTCACCAAGAGAAACATCCCTTTTTCAATCGCTCCAGCTCGAACCATACGCTCCTTCTTGCTCAGTCAAGCACAGTGAACGGTATCACCTTTTTAATTGATTGCTCCCCTAATAATACCATGAGAAGCCGGTCGACGCCCATAGCAACACCGGAACAATCAGGAAAATTCTCTCCAAAAACCCGATAGTACTGCTCATCGATCCTATGGCGCACCACCGAGCGCGTCTTGCGCGCCTGTTCGGAGGCAAAAAAACCGCGAACTTTTTCGGGATCCCTTTCCTCGGTGTAGCAGTTTGCCGTCTCGATGCCCCCAAGGTAGAGCTCCCAGCGCTGGGCCCACGGCGTCCCGGTTTTCTCGGCGGCGAGCGTGGGAATGGCGGCGGGATAGTCACAGAGAACCACTGCGCGATCACGCGGGAGCTCCGGCTCGACGAGATGAACGAAGAGCCGGTTGAAGAGCTCTTCGTAGGTTTCATTGCTTCGTGTCCGCATGCCCTGTCGGCGCGCGATGCGTTGCAGCGCGTCGGCCTCGCCGAGGTGCCGAGCGGACGCCCCGGCGAATCGCTCGAAGGCATCGCTTATAGATATGCGCTCAAAGGGCCTGGTGAGCGCGACCGGACTCAGCGTCGCCGCCGTCGTCTGCCGCCGGTCCGTCGTCTGCCGCCGGTAGGCGGCAACCTCATCACCCACAGCCGCGATTACTGTATCCATCAGCTCTTCGGTGACTGCAATGGAGTCGAGGTAGTCGGCATCTACGGTATAGTACTCGAGTATCGTAAACTCCGGCTGGTGAAGTCGGTCGATGGACTCGCCGTTTCGAAACGATTTCCCGAGCTGGAACACGTTGCCGGAACCCTCGGCAAGTAACCGCTTGATCCATACCTCCGGCGATGGGGTGAGGTAGAGCTCGCGTGCTTCCCGATCGGGGTGCTCGAAGTGGGTGCGAAACACCTCCAGATGAGACTCAGGGATCAGACTGGGAGCAAGTGTCGGCGTGTCGACTTCGAGGTAGGCGCGGTCCGCGAAAAAACCGCGGACGGTTTGCAGCAGGCGCGCGCGGATCTTGAGCATGTCGGGATTCACAGGCGAAAAATATCGATTCACCCGAAGATTATCAACCACACTGTTTGCGCCGCGGCGGTGCCCCCCGCCTCGCGCGGGGCGGGGACGGTCGACGCTCGGGGTCGCCGGCGGCTATACTGCCGGTATGCCTCACGATTTCGACACCTTCACAGACCGCCGTGGTACGGCAAGCATCAAATGGGACTGGCGCCCCCCCGAAAATAGCGGCGCCGAAGCGAGTGGCGACGTGGGTAACGGGTCGTCCTACCCGCAGGCGCCCGGACCGATACCCTCCGACGAGCAAATTCCTCTCTGGGTCGCCGACATGGACTTTGCCTGTCCACCGCAGATTCCCGCGGCACTGCGAGTCCGCGCGGATCACGGTATATTCGGCTACAGTCTCGAGCCGGAGGGATATCGCGAGGCAGTTGTCTCCTTCATGCAGCGACGACACGGTCTCGAAGTTTCGCCCCGCGACATAGTCAGCGCCGCAGGGGTGATGCCGATTGTGCGCGCCGCGGTCGACGCCTTCACCGAGCCCGGAGAGGGCGTAGTCGTCCAGCCGCCGGTTTACTTTCCCTTCTACATGGCCGTCCGCGACAAGGGACGGAGGTTGATCTACAACCCGCTTCTCCTCGACGAGGCCGGCCGCTATCGCATGAACCTCGCCGAGCTCGAGCAACAGTTTCGAAACGGCGCGCGCCTGCTGCTGCTGTGCTCTCCGCACAACCCGGTGGCGCGGGTGTGGAGGCGTGATGAGCTGCAGGCGCTCAGCGATCTGGCCGCCGCCTACGACGTTCGCATCGTTTCCGACGAGATCCACTGCGACATCATCATGCCGGGCTATGAGTTTACCTCGATACTGCATCTCGACGGCGCTACGGTGGAGAAAGCGGTGGTAAGCCGCTCGCCGAGCAAAACCTTCAACATTCCCGGGATCGCCGAGTCTCAGGCGATCTGCCGGGAAGGCGATACCCGAAGACGGCTGAAGGCTGCGCTGGGTGCCGCCGGTCACGCGCTGACAAACCCGCTTGGCGCGGCTGCGGCGAGCGCCGCCTACCGCGAGGGCGACGCGTGGCTCGACGAGCTCATTCCCTATCTCGATGCCAACGCGCGATACCTGCGCGAACGCCTCGAGGGCGATTTTACCGGAATAGGCATGGCGCCCCACGAGGGGTCCTTCGTGGCATGGCTCGATTTCCGCAATTACCTCGCGTCCGCGGCAATTGGGGACTCGGCGCTCAAGGACCGGCTCAGGCGCCGCGCGGGGGTGTGGCTCTCCGACGGGCCGAGCTTCGGTCCGGGTGGCCGGGGGTTTCAGCGCCTCAACATCGCGACGCCTCGTAGCGTGCTGTCCCAGGCGCTCGACCGCATGAGAGAGGTGCTATGAGGGCCGACCCCGCCGTAGGCCCCGGGACGAGCGCCGCCCCGATCCTGCTGCTTGGTGCTCTCAACGCCGAGGTGGAGGCATTCGAAGAGCACATCGACGGGGCGAGCGAAATTCGCTGGCGCGACTACCGTTTCCTCGAGGGCACGATTCGCGGTCAGGCGGTGGTGGTATCGCGCTGCGGGGTCGGAAAGAGCCTCTCGGCGATGCTCACTCAGCAGCTTATCGACCGGTACACGCCGGCGGCCATCATCCT
>JAAAOR010000076.1 GCA_009908735.1 Spirochaetota bacterium
AACACCGGACCGAACACCAGACCGACCCGCGGATCGGCGAGATAGCGCGACATCCTGCCTATCCACTGCGCCGGCACGACGCAATCGGCATCCGTGAGCAGAATGATCTCGCCGCCGGCGACCTCGGCTCCGTGGGCCAGCGCGTTCTGCTTGGGGTTGGCACCATCGGGTGCCTCGGTCAGCGCCACGACCCGCACACTGTCCGGATGACGCGCACGGTACTCTTCCATCACGTCGGCCGTCTGATCCGACGAGCGATCGTTCACGAGGACCACCTCGAACTCCCCGCTCTCCTGCGCATCGAAGGAGGCGAGGAGGCGCGGCAGCGCGAACTGTTCGTTCCGTGCGGGCACAATGACCGACACCGACGGCGCCGCCGCCGAGGCGTCACCGGCACGTCGTAGGAGCGCGCGCTCCTTGACCCGGGTAATCACCGTTCCAACCGCCACCGCCACATGTACGAGAACTATTCCCGCCCCGAGCGCGGCCAGAATATATGCGATAATGACTCCAATGCTCAACGATTCCTCCGTGTCGAGCTCAACGCGGCAGCCACCCGCGCGTGCGGTACCACTCCGCAGTGGCGCGCGCGCCGTCTGGAAGATCATAGCGGGGCCTGAAGCCCGTTCGGGTCTCCAGCTTCTGCGGGCTGCAGGTCCAGGCAGGCTGCACAGCCTCTATGATCTTCTGCCAGTTCAGAAACCTCGCCCTCCCGGTCAGGCGTATGCCGACCTCCGAGAGCGCGGCTACCAGGTACAGCAGGCTGCGAGGCAGGGGCACGCTGCGCGTGGAGAATCCGAGGGTCGCGCCGATCTGCTCCTGAACCTCGTCGAGCCGGTACTCCCGACCATCGCTCACGTAGAACAGGTCGCCGCTCGGCAGCTGGGAGACGAGCGAACGCACCACCGCACCTGCGAGATCTTCGGCGTACACCATGCTGAGAGAGAGGTCACGCCACATCAAGCGCGCACGCACGCCGCGGGATGCGCTCCTGAAGAACCCCAGGAGAGCCACATCAGCCGGTCCGTAGACGGTTGCAGGCCTCAGTATGACGGAGGGCATCTCCTCCCGATATCCGAGAATGATGTCCTCCGCAGCCTTCTTGCTCCGCCCGTAGTGTGTCACCGGCCCATCTTCGTCCTGCTCGGTTCGTGGCTGCCCCGGGCGTGAGGGTCCACCTGCGGCAAGGGAGCTTACATAGACAAATCGCTTCAGGCCCGGGCACACCTCTCGGACGGCCTCCACGAGGTTACGAGTGCCCTCGGTGTTGACGGCGAAGTACCCGTCACGCCGCACCGCCTTCACCGCTCCCGCGAGATGGACCACCGCGTCCACTCCGTCGAGGGCGGCGCGCAGAGACGCCGGATCGTTCAACTCTCCCACCGCATATTCCATGCCGCCGAGTTCCTCGAGAAGCGTGGTATTACTCGTTGTGCGGATGAGGCAGACGATCTCGTGGCCCTGCTGTTTGAGCGCCGGTACGAGGTTGTATCCGACGAAACCGGTCCCACCGGTGAGAAGCACTCTCATAGGTCACGTTCATAGATGCGATAGGTCTTTGACGGGCGGGCCCCAAACTTCTCGAGCGCATTGCGCATGGCGTAGTTGTCCTCGAGGATCCACGAAAACTCACCGCTGTGGTAGCCGTGGTCGAACCCGTTCCTGAAGGTCTGATAGTACATGGCGATGTCGATCCCGCGATTACGGTAGGGTTCGAGAACACCGAGTGCAAGCACGCGGACGTAGCTGACCTTGCGCAGATGCCGCATGATCCTGATGATGCCGAACGGCAGAAGCCGGCCGTTCGCCTGTTTGATGGCCTGGTTTGCATCAGGAACCGCAAGCGAGAAACCCGCGAGCTCATCGCCCACGTAGGCAAATAGCACCAGTGAGGGCTCGACGATCGTCTTGAGGTCTTTCGCCAGGTGGTCGAACTCATGATCGGTCATGGGAACCGCCCCCCAGTTCTCCTCCCAGGCTTCGTTGTACACCCATTTCGCGAGCTCGACCTCTTCGTCGAACCGCTTCATATCGATCGGGCGCACCGTCACCCCGTGCCGCCTCTTGATGAGCTCGACGCCACGCGCCAGGCGATCGGGGATGTCGGCGGCGTTGCGAATCTCGTAGGCAAGCAGGTCCTTGCGCTTGGTGAAGCCCGCGTGCTCGAGAAGCCCGGCGTAGTACGGCTTGTTGTAGGGCATCATGATGACCGGAGGGGAATCAAAGCCGTCGATGAGAAGACCCACCTCCTCATTCGGGGACCAGCTGAAGGGTCCACGCGCGGTGCGGCACCCCTTCCCCCGCAGGTAGGTCGCCGCCTGCTCGAAGAGGGCGTCCGCGGCCTCCGGGTCATTCCTGCACTCGAAAAACCCGAAGAATCCCGCGCCGTCATCCCATCTCTCTGTATGGCGATGGTTAACGTGGGCGGTTATCCGCCCCACCGGTACGCCGTCGCGCTCGACGATGTAGGGCGCAACCTCGGCGTGTTCGTGGAATGGATGCTTTCTCGGGTTGAGCAGTGTGTGCATGTCCACCCGCAGCGGAGGCACCCACGAGAGATCGCCGTCGTATATCGAGCGGTCGAGCTCGATAAACCGGCGTCGGTCACTGCGACGAGAAATGTCCAGGGCGCTGACTGTGATACTCATGACGTTGGCGGTATTGTTACCGTCTTACACCGAGGCGTCAAGCAGAAGAATGGCGACCCGGCTCACGATGACTCGCTCGCATCAGGATCGAGCTGAAGGAAGGAGGTCACATACCCGCGCGCGTCACCCGGGGCGGATGCGGCGACGCGAAGCAGATCTATCACCGTGCCGAGATCCCCCTCATACCGCTCGAGAAGCCGATAGTACGGGCCGAGATCACCGCTGTATTTCATGTATGAATCGATGTAGGCATTGCTGAGCGTCGCCTCGGCAAAACCCCGATATCGGTCGGTAAAAAACAGCTCATCGTATTTCTCGGCAAACTCCGCCTGCGCAGCCCCGAAGATGTCCCACTTCGCGGCAAGCCGCGCATCCCGGGAGGCCAGCGAATCGTAGGCTGCCTGCAGGTCGGCGTGAACCGACCGGATCATCTCGCGAAACGCGTCGCGATCCGCCCGGAGGCGGTAGATCGACCGATATTCCTCGCTGTCGGCGCCGTACTTCCGTGCTATGTACTTCTCGGCTCCCACCTCACCGACGAATGTCGCGATCTCCTCGTTGAACTCGTTCTGCCCCTCCGCCCACACGGTCGCATGCATTTGCTCGTGAAAAATGAGGTTGGCAAGCTCGTATTCACTGTAACCGCGCATGAAACTGTAGGCGGGGTCGGAGAAGAACCCGAGAGAGCTGAAGGCCCGCACCGGTCGCACGTGCACGTCGAAGCCTGCCTTCCGAAGCTTCGCCGCCTCGCGGTACGCGCCGGCCGGCTCATAGAAGCCACGATAGAAAAGCCGCCCCAATAGCGGATACCGCCAGGTATGCCGCTCGAAGCTGTCATCCTTCACCGCCGAAACCACGTCGACCAGGTACGCGCGGTCAGTAGCAACATAGCGCGAGAAACTGCTGTTTACGGTGAGTCCAAGCTCCTCGGCGGCAAAGGAACGAATCTCCTTGAGTCTGTCGAAGAATGCGAGGGTTTCGGCGTCCGCGCGTCCGTCGCGGCGCAGGTCCTCGATGTCGCGCGCTCGAGCCTGCATGGCGAGGTATCCCAGTCCCTGCCGAACGAGATAGGAGCCATCGAACAGAAAAAAGGAAGCTGCGAGGAGTGAGACGGCAAGGGCGAAAGCGGCGAAAAACATGGGATCCCGGCGACCGTGAGAAAAAGCCTTCACGGCCGGAATATACCACCACTATTGCGTATTTGCGAGTATAATGTGCGAAAGGGTCCTGAACAAGAAAAAGAAGCGGGCGCGGGGCTCGTTGATTTCCCACGCCCGCCTGGAACCAGCCACCGCCGCCCGGCCGGAGTCACCGACCGTAGCGCGGCGGCGCCGGCTGCGGGTTACATTTCCTGCTGCTGCTCGGGCTGCTGCTCGGGCAGATCGCCCTCCTCGATGGGCTCACACCCAGTCAGGGCGAATCCAAAAAGCATTGGTACGATTAGAAGCAGAATCCACTTCTTCATGTCATCCTCCTTGCAGGATTTGATGACTATAGCCTACTCCACCCTCGTCAAGGCTCCATCCACGAAATATGAAGTGTGTGTGAAGCTCAGAAAAACCTGCATAATGGCGAAATGATGATAAGCTTCTCCGCGGGCCGGAACATCGCAGGGCTGTGGTGGTGGTGTTCCCCGCCAGCTAACCTTTCCGTGAATTGAGGAACCTGCCGATAATCGATACCGCCGGGTGACAGGAAGTTTTCCTCCCTCGCCGGCCAATGAAAAGACGCGCCCCGTTGGTGACACAACGGAAGCGCCGGTGACAACTGTGACAACACCACAGCCATCGACTACAAGCTATTCGATTTTGTTTATCAATTCCATAGCCAGAGCCACAAGGTTCCCTGTTCCCTGTGCGCAACGGTCCATCCGGGTCGGATCCATGGATACGTGCAGCGCAAGTACCGGGACCGGGAGCGCGGAGAGAATGCCACGATCATCATTCCGGTGATTATGTATCCAGTGGCACGTAGTGAGGGAACTCAGTATACCAAGCGGCTTCTGCCGGAGTTTTTGATACCTCACAGCGTGATCCGCCTCGGTTACCTGCTCGAGGCCTCCTCCCTGCCAAAGAAGAACCGCACGGAGACCGCGGTCTGCGATCTCATCGGCTGTCTTGATCGACGCACGGCCCGGCATCAGATGCGTCGGCTCACCACGGCGATCGAAATGGTCTCGATGGACCTTGCCCGACGGCGAGCGGCGACGCCCGAACTGGGAGATCTGCCGGAGATCAGTCCGGGAACAGCCCCCGGGCATCGACTCGGCGCGCTGTGCCGCTTAAGAAAGCCTTGGGACAGAAGACCGCACGAAATCGGCGTTCGGGCCTCTCAGGCGGGCGGATTCAAATGCAGCGAATAGAGCCCTCACATGAGATCGTATCGCGCCACATGATGGAATCTGCGTCCACGTTGTACGGAAAGAAAGATGGAATCGGAATCGGGCGCTGTGAACGTGAGTTCGTACCGGCCGGTCTCGCCGTTATGGGGAACGGGAATTGGTCCTTCATTCGGAACAAAGACAAAATAGCGTCTTTCTGTTGCCGCGTTGAAGGATACATGGATCGTCTCACCTTTCTTCAGCCGGCCGCTGAGGGGGCGGAGGTCGGAGATTTGCTCTTCAGAGAATGTGCCGAAAGTGGTCGGAAAGCGACTTTCACATGAGTGGGCAACATCGAAGAAGTACGTGGCAATGTGCACGAACTCCTCAGAATCGTGATCCTCGGCCGCCAATATCCCCATTGCATAGCGGCCCGGTGCAGGGAAGCAGAGATCCACAGTATATGCGCCTGTGCCGTCGCCCTGCAACAATCTGTGTTGGCGAAACCGCGTCCCGGCATCATAGGCCCATAGGGAGACACGCAGTATGGTTTCCGGTGCGGTAGAAAGGACTATCCGGTGAGAATCTGAGTCGGGACGTATGACTCGAGGGAAATCGCCAAGGTTTTCGATTTGGAATCGGTCTGCTGCTCCTGTGATGAATGGACGTTGAACGAACTCCGCGTGACTGAGAGGTGAATCCAGCAATTGCCATACAGGGTCACTCGGAAAGTGGGTATATGAGAAAACCTTCGGGTCGGTCTTGTACCAGTTGCGGTTGTAATCAAATCGAAATCCTTCAGGGCCTATCGAGCCCGCGTTCCAGGTAACATCAACGAGGTGCCATTCTTCTTCAAGAAACACAGCATTCCAAGCATGGTTAGTCTCAGCTTCGTCGCGCTCTGCTGCGGTGAAGGGATCGAAACTGGCACCCCGCGCATAACCGGAGACTATCTTGCAGTGAATATCGAGCTCATCGCACAAGAGTTTGAGTACGTTGGCGTACCCGGCGCAGACGGACTTCCCATATGCGATCACACCATACGCATCGGTAACGGTGGCGCGGCTTCCCTGATACCCTTTGACGTCGTAGGCGATGTTCTGAGCAACCCAATCGTGGGCGTAACGAAACATCTCGGTCTCGTTTGCCGCGTTATCACGGATGAACGAGATCAGGAGGGAAAGATTCTCTTGCGGGTCGCCCGTAACCGATTCGGTAATTCTCTCCGGTACGGCTTTCGGTGCATAGCGCGCCGGTGGAGTGCTCGCGCATGACGACAGGAGCCAGAGTACAACCAGGCAAAACGAAACACATGCGGCGTGCCTAATACAAGGGATGTCTTTCCTCACCGAAGTATTGCTCATAAAAGTCTCCATCTTCTATAACCAGGGCCCCGGCTCTCCCTCCGTAGGCGCTCGACATTCCAAGATCAATCGCAATAACGGTGCCGCGGGCACGGGAAGTGATTTCAGGCACGACTGAGTGCCCCACCACGACATGTTCGACCTTGTGCGTAGATAATACGCGTTGGACGGAGTGGTACACCTCCTCCTCATCATCGACGACCCAGCCTCTGTACCACAGTGGTCCAAGTGGATCTCGCACTATCCCCCGGTACGTATCCAGATCCGTTCGAACACGGGCATTGATGTCCTCCAGCGGAATGCCGGCGTACTTGGGGCTGATTCCCGCATGAACGAAAAGGATATTGTTTATCGTGATTACTGCATTCCTCTCGCGAATCGCCTGCCCGTAGATCCCTTCCGGCGACATCGCCTGCCGGAAAGCCTCTTGGCTACCAAAGGACTTCCATTCTCCGTCGTGGAGAAATCTCCAGTCGCCGTTCAAGACCATGGCCTCATGATTTCCTATCAGGACGTGGACCTTCCCGCCGGCTTCCAATGCTTGAGACTCTAAGCGCATGAGTAAATCAATTACCTTTCTGGAATCCGGTCCTCGGTCGAAAATATCACCGATCTGCACCACATGAGTCTCCCCTGCCGCCCATGAGTCGGTGTCGTCAATGACCCCGGAGGCAAGGAGTGCTCTGACGAATTGATCGTAGTCACCGTGAACATCACCCACTGCAACGATTCTTTCGACGTTTTCCCATCTTGATGTATCGCTTTCGTCTGCCGATCTATCGGTACCCTGAGTGACACAGCCGGACAAAAGAATAGTCAAGAGTAACCAGATCACCTTCACATTCATCACGAATCTCCCCAGAGGCCATTCTGCACGACCGAGTGATAGTGCCGTAAGAAAAAAGCATCAATGGCAGTAGTGTCCGCACAGGCAGGATCGTCATCCCCGAGGAACTGCGGCATCGCTACGGCCGGACCTCCCCGGCGGGGACAGGCCGGCTCCCGGGGATGCGGCCCTTTTCGCCAATGCGCCCAGGAGGACTCGAACCTCCGACCCACAGCTTAGAAGGCTGTTGCTCTATCCGGCTGAGCTATGAGCGCGGAATGTCGGGATGAGAGGATTCGAACCTCCGATCTCCTGCTCCCAAAGCAGGCGCCTTAGCCACTAGGCTACATCCCGGAATGCGTGGCGGCATTATAGCGGAGTGCCGACGACCCGGTCAACGAGCAGGTTACCGAACGACTATCTCGAGCTCCACGGATATCCGTGCACCTCCCGGGGAGCTCTCGCTGAAGGAGAGCACGTCACCGTCTCGAACGCCGGCCGGAACGTCGATCTGGTGACGACGCTCACCCAGCTCGAGCGCCATCGAAACGCCGCGTCTCGCCTGTTCAGGCGTCAGCCGTGCCTCGAGCCTGTAGTGCTCGTCACCACCTCGCGTATCGCCGCCCGGCGTGCCGCCCCACGGCACGGTGCCGGCGGCAGAACCGGCAAAGAGGCCGCTGAGGCCACCCCCGAACATCCGATCGAAGAGGCCGGACAGATCCGGGCCGAATATCGAGCGCGGGCGGCCGCCCGGCCGGGCGCCTGGTCCACGTGCTGTGCCGGGCGCCCCGCCGCCCGGGGGCGACCGCCATGCCGGGCGTTGACCGCGGGCACCGGGCCCGGTCCAATTCTGGCGGTCAACCCGGCCCCGCTCACGTGCCTGGGCTCGTCGCCGCTCGGGGGTGCGGATCGACTCGTAGGCATCGTTCAGGCGGCAGAAGTAGTTCTCGTCGCCACCGTCGGTGTCGGGGTGCTCCTGCTTGGCGAGACGTCTGTAGGCGCGTCGGATCTCCTCGTCGCCGGCGTCCCGCGGCACACCGAGTATGTCGTATGGATCCCTGCCCATCTTGTCCTCCGACTCGCAGGAACGGTAATCTCAACCGGAGAGAATTTTACAAGGGAAACTCGTGCCGTCAATACGCTCGCCCGAAGACATACCACTCGACCGCATCCGTCCCTACTTCGAGGCGGAGGGACTCGATGTGCTCGCTGTCACCGCGGCCGGACCGGCACCTGACGCAGAGTCCGCGTACGCGCGCTGGCTCGATGAGGGCCGTGCCGGCGCCATGATCTACATGCACCGCCACCGCCACGCAAAGTACAGGCCCGAGCGCATGCTCTCCGGCTGCCGAAGTATCGTTCTTGTGGGCCTGAACTACTACCAGGCCCTCCCCTCGGACAACCGGAAAACCCATCGAGAGGCCGAGCCGGACGCCGACCCTCACGGACGCATTGCCAGATACGCCTGGGGCCGCGACTACCACAAGACCCTGGGCAAGCGCCTCAAACGCGTGGCCCGGGCACTCTCCGCTGACTTCGAGGGGCATCACTTCCGCGGTTTCACCGACGCGACGCCGCTCTCAGAGCGCTACTACGGCGTGCGCGCCGGTCTCGGATTCCTGGGCCGAAACACTCTCCTCATCCACCCCGAGCTCGGCAGCTGGTTCTTCATCGGCGAGGTCCTCGCCACGCTCGCCATCGAGGAGACGGTGCCAGCCACGCACTCGCGCAGCAGCTGCCCCCCGGGCTGCAGGCGATGCATCGATGCCTGTCCCACGGGTGCGCTCTCGGCGCCCTACGACTTCGACGCCCGCCTGTGCATCAGCTATCTCACCATCGAGCACGCCGGCACGATAGAGCCTCGTCTCACCGACCGCATGGATACCTGGGTATTCGGCTGCGACAGATGTCAGGAGGCGTGCCCGCTGAACGCGCGGGTGGAGCCGACCGGCGTGGGGGACTTTCGCCGCCCCATTGCCGGCGCGAGCATTGAACTTTCGCGATTACTGGCTCTCCGAGATGACGACGATGTTCGCAGCCGTTTCGCCGGTTCACCGCTCCTGCGTGCGAAGCGCCGCGGCCTGGTTCGCAATGCCTGCATCGCGGCGGGCAATGCCGGCGCAGTGGCACTTCTGCCGCGGATCGACGGGCTGCGAGATGACGAGGACCCGGTCGTGGCGCATGCGGCGGACTGGGCGGCGGCGCGCCTGCGCCGACTGACGGGCTCAGCCCCCTGAGCCGCCCCGCTCTCCGGATTCGGCGCCGGCTCCTGCCCCGGCCCCGGACACGGCCCCAGGCCCTGATTCTTCCTCTTCCGGCGGGCCGATCTCGATCGGGTCGCCGAGAAACTTCGGCTGAGCGCCGAGCACGTGAACGTCGAGCAGGGCTTTGACCCTGGCGAAGTACTCGCGGAGGCTCGTCGAGACGCCGGCGGGCCCCTCCACATCCCGCGCGCCGTAGGCGACCGCGTCGAGCCCCTGATTCTTGGCGAGGTAGAGCGCG
>JAAAOR010000070.1 GCA_009908735.1 Spirochaetota bacterium
CACAAAGACTTAGCGCTAAGTCCTAACAATCATCGCACCTGGCACTTCAGCCCAAACCATCTACGAAATTGACCGCCCGCCGTTCGCCGGGAATTGCTGGCGTGGGACCACAAGGGCGCCCCACGCGCCGGGGCGGTACGCCTGCTTGAAGGGAGCCATACCTTCCCCTATGCTCTGCGGGAGCATACATGCACAGGAGGTCCATATGGACGGCACAACGCCGAGAAGAGTGCTGGTTACGACCACGAGCTTTCAGGACACACAGGGACGCCACCACGACCTGCTCGCCGAGTCGGGGTGGCAGGTCGAATACGAGCGCGGCCCGTTATCGGAGGCGTATCTTCTGAGTCTCCCCGCCCAATACGATGGTCTCATCTGCGGAGACGACCGACTGAGTGCCCGCGCGATCGATCATCTCACACCGCAGCTGGAGTTCGTTTCAAAGTACGGTGTCGGTCTCGACTCGATCGACATCAACTATCTGGTCGAAAACGGCGTTCGGCTCGCCTTCACTCCCGGCGTAAACGCCGACAGCGTCGCCGAGCTCACCATCCTGGCGGTCCTATCAGCGCTGAGGCATTATGCCACGTCCGTCTGGGAGACGCGGGGTGGCACGTGGAAGCGGAGGACCGGCCATGAGCTCACAGGCAGACACGTGGGCATAGTCGGGCTCGGCAGCGTGGGCAAAGCGGTGGCCCATCGTATGAGTGCCATGGGCTGCGCAGTAACCGGCTACGACCCCATGCTCGATGAGGGAGACAAGCCCCAAGCGGCTCTCGAGCTGACAGATAATCTCGAACGGCTCCTCCGTGAATCCGATATCGTCACGCTGCACGCGCCGCTCGTAGCGGAAACCGAGGGCATGATCAACGCGCGTACCCTCGATCTCATGAAGGACGATGCGGTATTGGTCAACAACGCGCGCGGCAGCCTCGTTGATGAGAAGGCGGTCGCGGAGGCGCTCCGCGCGGGCACGCTCGGTCATTACTGCGCCGACGTTCTTACTGAGGAGCCGATGCCGAAGGGTCATGTTCTGCAGGCGCTCGAAGCGGCAAGCATAACACCGCACATCGGCAGCCGCACGAGCGAGGCAGTGGAACGGCAGGCCGTCATGGCGGTGAACAACCTTTCACGCATGTTCGGTGGTGATGCCCCCCTCGCCGAGCCGAATCAATCGAAAAAAGTCTTTGACAGCATCTCATAGCGGGTGTACTGTTAAAACAGATTTAGCATATTTAACAGATGCTAAAAGGAGGCTTTTCTTATGAAACGATTATTGGTTATGGTTCTCATGTTCGGGCTGCTCTCCGGTGTCGGCCTGTTCGCCAGCGGTTCCGCCGAGGGCGAGATGATGGATTCCGGCGAATTGGTGTTTGCCCACCTCGGCAGCGAAGATACTGCCTATCACAAGGGCGCCATGCGATTCGGCGAACGGCTCGACGAGCTCACCGACGGGCGGTTTACGATCGAGATCTTCCCAAACGGCACAATGGGCGACGAAGGAGAGCTCTTCGAGCAGCAGACTGTCGGCCAGCTCGACTTCTCGATCGTCAATCCCGGGAAGATCGTGGAGTTCGCTCCGACTGCGAATATCTTCTCGATTCCGTTCATGTGGCGGGATATCGATCACTGGAACAGCGTACTCGGGGGCGAAATCGGCGAGGAGATCGGTAATGCGATCCTCGAAGAATCCAACGTCAAGGTCATTGGCTACTTCGGCGGCGGCGTTCGAAACGTAATCAGCCGCAAAGAGCTGACCGGAATCGAGAGTCTCGAGGGTATGAAGCTGCGGACGAACCAGACGGAACCAGTCATTGCAGCATGGTCGGCTCTTGGGGCGAACCCGGTTCCCTACGCGTACCAGGAAGTCTACACGGGTCTTCAAACCGGTGCTATCGACGGGCTGCTGAACGAGTCCGAGTGGGTGGAGATCATGGGATTCCATGAGGTCGCCCCCTACATCGGACAGTCCGAGCACGAGATCACGGTGAGATTCTTCACCATGGCGGGAGATACGTGGAACCAGCTGAGCGCCGACGACCAGGATGCGTTCATGCAGGCCGCCGCGGATGCATCCGAGTATGCGCGAGAGCTGCAGCTCGAGATCGACATGCAAGCATTCGATCGACTGCAGGAAGAGGGCGCGATCCCCGTGGAATTCGACAAAGAGCGAATGCAGGAAATCGTGCGTGAGCCCGTCCTGGAGGCGGCCGCAGACCTCGGTCTTGCGGATCTCTATACGCGGATTCAAGAAGCGCAGTAAAATAGCGCTACATATCCTGCGGCCCCTGTCTCTCATGCGGCGGGGGCCGTTTGTCTAGTATGGGGGTCGCCGATGTCAATGGATAAGCCGTCTGGAAACGGAGCGTTCACATGGTTCTACAGATTGAACCACAGGCTCGAGCAGGCGCTTGAGTTCATTGGAACGTCACTCTTGGGCATATTCATCGTGCTCGTAATCTATCAGATCATCAGCAGGAATATTGACTTCATTCCGGTGATCCTCTGGACCGAGGAAGTCTCGCGGTTCAGCTTCATGTGGATGATCATGATGGGTGCTACGATCGGACTGCTTCACTCGGACCATTTTCTCATCGACATATTCGAGAACAACGCGAAAGCGAGACGTGTGGCTGCGGTGGTGCGCGAGATACTCATCCTGATAACACTGCTCGTGTTCCTAACTTATGGCTGGCAGTTCGGAATGACCGGCACACGGCGGATATCGATGGCGGCGAAGCTGCCTATGGTCTACGTATACATGTCCTTTTTCGTTATGGGACTGTTCGGAGCGATTTTCACCCTCCAGCGGATGCTGATGATGGCTCAGACGGGAGTTGATGAGGTGCAATCGGAGCTCGATCAGGACGACGCGTTCGCCTTCGATTCGGACGCCGACATGGAGTTCGATGCAGATCAATTAGAGGACGGGAGAGAGTAAAACTATGCTGGGAGCGGAACTTCTCTGGCTGCTGCCGATCCTTTTGTTCGCCGTCATGCTGTTTTTGGTGGTCATCGGAACCCCGGTGGCGTTCGCGCTGGTACTGACCTCGATGGCCATTGTTACACTGGACCCCCGGTTACAGATGTGGACGGTGTTTCAGCGGATGTTCAACGGAATGAACTCGTTCGTGTTGTTGGCCATTCCGCTGTTCCTGTTGGCCGGGAACCTGATGAACAATGCGAATATCACGAGCCGGCTCATAACGCTCGCCCGCCATCTGGTCGGGCACATAAAGGGTGCACTCGCGCACGTGAACGTGTTGGTGAGCATGCTGTTTGCCGGTGTCTCGGGCTCCTCCACAGCCGACAGCGCCGGAATCGGTACGGTACTCATCCCCGCCATGGTGAAACAGGGCTATCCGAGGGCCCTGAGCGTGTCGGTCACTGCAGCCTCATCTGTCATGGGCATCATCATCCCTCCGAGCATTAACATGATCGTCTGGGGAGCGCTCACCAATACGTCGGTGGCAGCGATGTTTCTCGGCGGTTTCATTCCGGGGGTCATGATAGCCGGCGGACAAATGGCGCTCAACGTCTTTCTGGTAAAAAAATACGACGTGCCAGTGTATCGGCGCTCCACGCTGAAAGAGATATTCACCAGCGGGCGCGACGGCATGCTGGCGGCCGGCATTCCGATCATCATTATCGGCGGGTTGGTTGCCGGCATTGTCAGTCCGACCGAGGCCGCCGTCACCGCCGTGCTCTACTCACTCATTCTTGGAGTCTTCGTTTACAAGGATCTCGACACCCGTAAGATAATCAAGTCGGGCCGTGACACCGTGAAGCTCTCTTCGTTGTCGCTCTTCAGCCTGGTGGCTGCGTCAGTGTTCGGCTATCTCATCTCTTTCTACAAGATCCCGGATCTTCTGCTGCAGAACATGCCGGCGCAGAACACCACCGCGCTGCTACTCGTGATGGTATTCGTGATGCTCGTCATCGGGACCTTCATGGACGCGCTTCCGGCAATGGCGATTCTGGCGCCGCTCTTCATGCCCCTCGTTCGAGCGGCCGGTATCCACCCAGTTCATTTCGGGCTCATCGCGGTTATGGCACTCGGTCTCGGCCTGGTCACGCCGCCCTATGGCCTGTGTCTGATGATCTCGGCGAAGATCGGCAACATATCCATGGTGCGTGCGTTCAGAACGACGCTCGCGTATCTGGCAATCATGCTGGTGATCATAGTCATCATCGTTCTGCTGCCGGATACGGTCATGTTGCTGCCGCGGCTACTCGTCCCCGACTTCATTTAGGAGCCACTTGGCATCATGGAAAAGGAATCTGAATCGAAAATCATCCCCTCGGAAGACGTCGGAGCTCTTATTCGGGACGGCGCTACCATCACTGTCAGCTCTTCCAGCGGTCTCGGTTGTCCAGATCTGGTACTTCGCCGGATCGGCGAATACTTCGCGGCAACCGGACATCCGCGCGATATCACTTCGCTGCACCCCATCGCCGCGGGCGATATGTACGGTATTGACGGAATCGACCGCCTGGCGCGCCGCGGTCTCCTCAAACGCATTCTGGCCGGTTCCTACCCCTCCGGTCCTTCATCGATGGAATCGCCCAAGATTTGGCGGATGATCCACGATAACGAGGTGGAAGCCTATAATATTCCAAGCGGAGTTCTCTTCGATATGCACAGAGACGGCGTCGCCGGACGTCCCGGCTCTCTGACTTCGGTGGGAATGGACACATTCGCCGATCCTCGGCGCAACGGGTGTAAAATGAATGCGGCGACGACCGAGGATATCGTGACCGTCGAGCGCGTTCAGGGCCAGGACTGGCTGTTCTTTCCGGCGGTCCATCCCGACGTGACGATCGTCCGCGGTACGACCGGCGATGAGGCCGGCAACATCTCGATGGAGCACGAAGGTGCCTACCTCGGCGCTGTAGACCAGGCAATGGCCGCCAAGGCCAATGGCGGAATCGTCATCGCTCAGGTCAAACGCACCACGAAGGCCGGAAGCATCCCCCCTCAGCAGGTGCACATTCCCTCGATGCTCGTCGACTACGTAGTGCAAGACCCCGATCAAATGCAAACCACCGAGACGACCCATGACCCCGCCATCTCGGGCGAGATTCGCCGTCCCGGAACGGTTGCCCAACCCGTGCCCTTCGGTCCCGAGAAAGTGATAGCGCGTAGGGCGGCGCGCGAGCTTCGGGCGGGCCGACGGGTGAACCTGGGCTTCGGCATCTCGGCGTTGGTACCTCACGTGCTGGCCGAGACCGATGAAGAAAACACCGTGACATGGGCTATTGAGCAGGGAGCCGTCGGTGGATTGCCGCTGACCGGATTTGCGTTCGGGTGTGCCGCGAATCCGCAGGCCATCGTACCCTCACCTCAGCAATTCTCCTTCTTCCAGGGTGGCGGGCTGCATCAGTCGCTACTGTCGTTCATGCAGGTGGATGGTGCCGGCAATGTCAACGTTTCGAAGCTTGCTGCCAAACCGCACGTCACCGCCGGCTGCGGTGGATTCGTGGATATCGTACACGGGACGCCCAACCTCGTGTTCTGCGGCATGTTCCGCGCCGGTGGACTCGAGATAGATATCGAGGGCGGGCGGGTGCACATCAAGCAGGAGGGGCGCCACGCGAAGTTCGTGCCGTCCGTTGAGCACGTCACCTTCAGCGGGGCATGGGGCATGGCTCGAGAAAAGAATGTGCTGTACGTAACTGAGCGCGGCGTGTTTCGCCTTACGCCGCACGGCATTGAGCTTGTTGAAGTGGCTCCGGGCATCGACACACAACGTGACATTCAAGACCAGGCGGAAATCGAGATTTCTATTTCGCCGGAGCTTCGTGAGATGGACTCCAGACTCTTCATGCCGGAGTCCACCCCGCTTGTTGATTCCGCACTCGGGAGAGACTAATACCATGTCCGGCGATACACATACGATTCAATCGACTCGAGAAGGCCACATAGGCGTCATCACATTGAGCCGAGCGGACAAACTGAACGCGCTCACCTCGTCCATGATCGAGGCGCTCGAGCGTGCGCTCGGGGAATTGTCGGACGACGATTCTGTACGTGCGGTGATAATGGAAAGCAGTTCCGACCGGGCATTCAGCGCCGGCGCGGACATCGGTGAATGGGGAGGCCTCGAGCCCCTCGACATGTGGCGGCAATGGATTCCACGTGGCAACCGTGTTTTCTCGAAATTGGCGGCGCTCCGCCAGCCCACCATTGCAGTAATAAGCGGGATTGCGTACGGGGGGGGACTCGAGCTCGCGCTCGCCTGTGACTTTCGTGTCGCCACGGAGTCGGCGAGGTTCGCGATGCCGGAGGTCACCATCGGCACTGTTCCCGGTTGGCGCGGTCTCGGTCGGTTGAGCGATGTCGTTGGAACGGCTCGGGCCAAGGAAATGGTTCTAACCGGTAAGTCCGTCGACGCCACCACAGCTGCAAGCTGGGGACTCGTGAATAGTGTCGTGCGGGACCGCACGACGGCGGTGCACTCGGCAAGGGATCTCGCCCGCGATATTGCTGCAAACGCGCCGATAGCGGTGCAGACTGCCAAGTCGCTTCTCAACACCGGGGCTGCGGGCGGGGAGGCGACAGACGCGGTCGTCGGCGCGATGACCGCGTTCACACAGGACGCGCGAGAGGGTACGAATTCCTTTCGTGAAAAGCGCCCACCACGCTTCACGGGAACCTGACCAGGAGAACGAGTGATGCTGAACAAACCGGATGACGATCTGCAGCCCAAGACCAAAGAGGCTATCGTCTACGAGAAACTGAAGCAGTTCCTGCTCGAGGGCCGCATACCCACCCGGGAGTTTCTTTCCCAGCGGACCCTTGCATCGATGGTGGATGCAGCCGTCATTACCGTTCGCGGGGCCCTGCGGCTTCTGGAGAACGACGGGCTCATCGAAAACGTACCTCATTGGGGTGTACGCGTACCGCCCGAGACGCGGGAGACGCTGAAGGACCGATATTACGTGCGACGTCTGTTCGAGATGGAAGCCGTGCGGCAAATCGTTCGTAACCGTGCCAACCTCCACCCCGATCCACTCTTTAAACTCGCGCGCCGCTGCGATTACATCGATACCGACCCGGAAGGTGACCATCTCGAGTTCGGCCGCGTACACGCGCAACTGCACCGCGAGATAGTCGCGATGGCGGGCTCGCCACTCATGAGTCAGATGTTCGAGCGCATAAGCCTTCAGGGGCTGTTTTACTGGAACGCATACAGGACGTGGCAAGCCACGGACTCACGGTACCTCGGAGACCACGAGGCTTTCATCGCTCACATCTTTTCACGTCACGAAGAAGACGTCGTCGAGGAGATGAGGCAGCACCTAGAACGTGGCCTCGCCAACGAGCTCAAAGAGTTCGATCGACAGCGCGGAGTGGCAGCCGAAGACCGGTAAGGGCCCGTCGAGCGCCTGTCGTTTCAGATCTCAGCCCAGCTTCTCCCGCTCGTCGGTGCCCCCGTCGATGGCTGCCCGAACTCGATCGCGCAGCAGGTCGACGGGAAGAACGCCGGTGCGCTCGCCGCCTATCACGAACATCCTGCAGGAGAACTCGAACGCATCAGGCACCGACTCAGTATACACGTCGACGCCGTTCACCAGCACCGACGGTGAGCCCAGGAACGGTCCATCGAAGGAATCGGGATCAACATCCACCACCTCCGGCTCCATGTCCAGATCCAGCTCCCGGAGCGCAGCGCGAAGATTCACGAGGGTTTGTGCGGCGTTCGGGCACCCGTTGAAGTAGAGGAAGCGTATATCGAGGCCGGTCGCCTCGCTCGTCACGTTCATCGCTTCAAGATAGGCGCGGGTGGTTCTGATTGTCAAAGTCATCTACGCCGGCTCCATGTAGATCCGCCGCACACTCCCCTACACCGGCACATGCATCGCGATCGTAGCCGCGAAGACCGTCACGAGCAGGAAGCTGACGAGCCCCACCACGGCCGCGGCGACGAAGCCGATAAGAAACGGGCGGATGCTGAGTCGGCGAAGTTTGCGGAAGTCGGTGCTCAGGCCGGCCGCCGCGATCGCCAGGCTCAGCAGGTAGGCGGCGGTCTGTTTAACGCCGGCGTGGAATCCTGCCCAGCTCTCGGGCGTCGTCCACCACAGAAACGCGCCGGTGTCACCGGCGAGCATCGCATCGCCTACCGTTCTGAACAAAGCGAGCGCCAGGAATCCGAGCACGAACACGGGAAACGCCCTCCACGGTGAGGGCCGGGCGCCAGGCCCGGCTTTGGCCCCCGGGGCCCCGGAGGCGCCGGCTCCGGTCTGGTTCCCGGGGGCGACCTGCTCGCCGGCGGTATCCCGCTCCGCGGCGGCAGCCGGCCGGCGGGCGTAGGCGATGGAGAGAAGCGGAATTACGAGTACCATCAGAGTGTTTCGCACGAGCTTGGTGGTTATCGCGATCCGCGACACGTTTCTGCCCCACACCTGATCATAAATGAAGGCTGCACCGGTGACCTGCGAGGTGTCGTGCACGGCGGTTCCCAGAAACAGTCCGGCCTGCGCGGTGCTCAAGCCCAGCGCCAGCTCGGCGAGGTAGGGATAGAGCAGCGTTGCGAGAACGCCAAATACGGTGATTGTGCTGATGGCGTAGGAAGTCTCCTCCTCGCGGGCGCCGATTGCCGGTGAAACAGCCACGACTGCGCTCACGCCGCAGATCGACGTGCCGGCTGCGATGAGGGTGCCCAGGCGGCCACTGATGCCGAACCAGCGCGACAGCAGGCCGGTCACCAGGATGGCCGTTAAGACGCAGATCACCACGATGAGCGCCGCGACTACACCGATCCGCAGTACCGCCACGAGACTCAAACGAATTCCGAGCAGGATGATGCCGACGCGCAGCACCCGCGAGACGCAGAAGCGAAAGCCCGGCTCCACGCCGGCCGGAAGCGGTGCCGCGTTCTTCACGATCATCCCCAGCACGATGGCGATGAGGAATGTGGAAACGGGCGAGTGATCGAGGTCGAACCACCTCGCGAGCCCCGTCCCGAGAAGTTCGGCGAGCAGAAACGAGACGACCGTAACGGCAACGGCGACCAGTATGCCGGGGAGCAACCGAAGCGGGTCGTCAGTTCCCGGCAGGACGTTCGCGAGGCGTGTCTTTCTCATGATAGTGCCTCATCCTTGTATCATGCCGGCGCCACTTCGACAATCGAACGCGCGGAAAGCCGCAATTTCTTCTTGACAACTCACAAAACCTCTAATAGCATGCAAAGGTTTACTAACACAATAAACCCGCTGTCATAATCAGTGCACATCTAAAACACTCGAGGAGCCCACGGATGGCGGAGCATTCAGTAGCGAAGATAGTGATCGTGAGCGACAGCGACGGAATCACCGAGCGCATCGATCGAGCACTCGAGCAGAGCGGGTACGAGACGATCGTATGCCGCACAACCGAGGAAGCCCGACGCAAGCTCGCTGAGGAACCGGCCGGGCAACCAAGCCTCGAAGAGCACTACCGGTCCTTCGTGGAGAGTTTCCGGGGGGTCGCCTTTCGAATCGGCGCGGATGGCAGACCGGTGTTCATCCAGGGCGCGGTAGAGGCGCTCACCGGCTACACAGAAGCCGACTTCACCTCCGGCCGCGTCACCCTGGAAGA
>JAAAOR010000139.1 GCA_009908735.1 Spirochaetota bacterium
GATCTGTGATCGGCGGCTTTCACTTGAAGGGGGAGGAAGAGGCGCGAGTGCGCGACCTCGCCCGGCGACTATCCGAGGTGCCGGCTCTCTACACCGGCCACTGCACCGGCAGGGCGGCTTTCGACGTTCTCCACGAGGAGCTCGGCGCGCAGGTCCGCTACGCCTCCACCGGCCTCAGCGGCGTCGCGTGACGAGGTCTTCGTATTCGGGATGGCGCTTGAGATAGGTCTCGATGTAGGGGCAGGTCGGAATGACCCGGTAGCCGTGTTCCTTCGCGTATTCGAAGGCGGCCCGAGCCAGGTCTGCGGCAACCCCGCGGCCGCGGTGCTCGGGCGGGACGTAGGTGTCCTTGAAGTCGAGCACCTCCTCGCCGACCGGCAGATACATAAGCACGGCCTCCGCGCCATCGAGCTCGATGGAGAAGGTCGTCATTTCGCTGTCGTGTTCCACCTCATGATCCGGCATTTCTATCCTCCGGAATATAGATACTGTAAGACGTACCCTTCTGCCGCGAGACCTCGACGTTCGCGTTGAGCTGACTCGAAAGCTCGTCGATGAGAACGAGGCCGAGGGAGTCACCGGAGCGGGCGTGCTCCGGCAGACCCACTCCGTCGTCGGCAATCCGTACTTGGGTCCCACCGTCGCCCGAGAGCTCGATCCGCAGTACTCCCGCTTCCCCGTTCGGATGGGCATGCTTGAACGCGTTCGAGACGACCTCGTTTACAAGAAGCCCGAGCGGGACGGCGGTATCGATCGGCAGGATTCTCGGTTCGAGTGCGAGCTCCAGGTGTACCGCACCGCTACCATAGATGAGCTGGAGCTCACCGACGAGGGTTGTGAGATACTCGTCGAAGCGGCTCGTGGAGAGATCCTCCACGCTGTAGAGCACTTCGTGCACCAGGGCGAGGGCGCGCACACGCGCCTGCAGATCCACGGCGGCACGCTCGCCGATATCGCGGCTCTCGAGGTTGATGAGGCTCGAGACGAGTTGCAGATTGTTCTTCACCCGGTGGTGGATTTCCTGCAGGAGCACCTCTTTCTCTCGCAAGGAGTCGTGCATTCGCTGCTCGGCCTGCTTGCGCTCGCGAATGTCACGCACGATCGAGAGGTGACGTGTCCTGCCGTTTACCGTGAACAGGTGCGAGCTCACCTCAACGGGAATCTGTGTTCCGTCCTTCGCAAGGTGAATGAGCTCGATTTGCTCATGACCCTGGTCGCGCAGGCGATCCATGCTCTCGGGGATGTCGACGTCGGTCTCCGGTGCGTCGAGCTCCGCCGGGTCCATGGCGAGGTACTCCGCGCGACTGTAGCCGAGCCTGCGGCAGGCCACCTCGTTTACCTCGAGAATGCGGCCGGGCAGCCCGCGTTCGTCGAGCTCGAAGAGGTAGATCGCGTCGTTGGCGTTCTCGAATATCTGACGGTACTTTTCCGCGCTCTCTCGCACGTGCTTGAGCGGGAGCGGCGAGGGACCGCGGTTGTGCGTCCGGCGGTGGCGCCCGGTCTGCCGTCGCCCGGCCTGCCAGCGGTCGAGAGCGGAGCGCCGTCGCCGCAATAGAAAAGGATTCAAGTCGCGCATCACCTGGGTCCCGTCACGTGTCAGCTACAATCTCCGTGCCATCACTTGGGACGGGTAACATACAGCTCCGGGCGTACATCATCAAAGAGGTTATTGAACTGATTCAGGCTCTTCTCGTCGGCCACCGTGGGATCGATGTCAACGGTGCGAATTGCCCGTTCGGTCTCTCCAAAGGTGAGGATGTAATTCCCCGTCGGCGAAACCAGCTGGGACTCGCCGGTGAAGGTGAGCTCGTCGCCGAGGGTGTTACTCTCGGTCCCGACGCGGTTGGCCGTGGCAATGTAGACACGGTTCTCCACCGAACGGGCGTACATCGCCCGCTGGCAGTAGGGCAGTACGAGATTCGACGGATGGAGGATGATCTGGGCCCCGAGCATGGCGAGCGAACGGGCCGCCTCGGGGAAGATCCAGTCGAAGCAGACCATCATGCCGATGCGCGCTCCCTTGTACTCGAAAACCGAGAAGTCGCTGTTCCCGGGGGTGAAGAACTGCGTCTCGCGGTAGAAGAGGTGGGCCTTGCGGTAGTGCGAGATGAGCTCGCCGTCTCCGATGAAGAAGGAGGAGTTGTAGATGGCGGTGTCGGTGGCTTCGGCGTAGCCGCCGCAGATGCCGATACCTCGTTCCCTCGAGAGCGCGCGAAATCCGTCGAAATATCTGTTGTGCTGCGGGAGGGCAATACCCTCCACCTCGTCCTGTGTCGAAAACGCATATCCCGAAAGGAAAAGTTCGGGAAAGAGGTAAATGTCGGCACGCACGCTCTCTATGAGCTCGAAGGCGTCTTCGTAGTTGGCGAAGTTGTCGAGGAACTTCGGTCTGGTCTGGGCAATAGCGATGGTCAGCATTGCGCACCTCCTCCCGGCATCGAACTGCTATCGTGACGGAAGGTTAACACATCGGCGGCTCGGTGGACTACCGCGTCGCTTGCCTCACCACGGGGCTCGGCGTTTGTCGGTTTGCGCTGCTGTGTAAGAAAGAGCACCTTCCGCGAGAGTCCTCACGGAAGGTGCGGATATAAATTGATGCACTGGTAGCGGACCGAGACTGATTGCCTAATACTGCGCCAGGGCAGTCTCGGCTTGCTGTTGCATCCGCGATGCCGCCTGCTCGGCGCTCATGTTCCCGTTCAGAAATGAGGTAACCGTTTCACCGACCCTGTCCTGAATCAGACGATTTGCGGGGGTTGGCGTGAGAATGCGGGCATGCGGGAAGACTTCTTCGAATGCCTGTTCCTTCTGCGGATTGGCGCTATAGTTCGCTTGCAGGACCTGCTCGTTCTGAGAGGACTTGCGTGCGGGGAAATAGCCTGTCTGTGCGCCGTAGATAGCCTGAGCGTACTGGTCTGCGAAGTAATCCATGAAAATCCAGGACGCAAGCTGCTCTTCGGGAGACGATCGGAACATTACGTGATTGCCGCCCCAGAGTGCTGTCGACAGGTCTGATCGATCGCCTTGTGGAATGAGTGTCACTCCCCAGTCGAATCCATTCTGGATAAGCTCGATCTTTGTGCTCGTCCGAGCAGTCGTCCCCATCTCGAAGGCGCTCCGGCCGTTGGTGAACTCTTGCTCCACGTTCTCAACAAAATCAAACGCGCCTGCGTCATACAACGTCTTGAGGGAGTTCAAGAGCTCTATAGACTGCTCGTTATTCAGGTTGACCGACTCACCGTCCGCCGAGATCGGCTGGACGCCGAATGTTCGCAGCCAGAACAAGAAGCGACTGTTCAGATCGTCCGAGTCAACCGTGAGAGCAGTTACGCCGGTCGTTTCGGTTATGGCCAGAGCCTGCTCGATGAACGCGTCCCAGGTTTCAGCCGGGCTCTCGTAACCGGCCTGCTCAAGGAGATCCTTATTGTAGTAAATGCCCATGGAGCTGTTGCCGTGGGGCCAGCTCATAGTCCGGCCGTTGTACTGCTCGATTTGTTGACGGGCAAGAACGCCTGCCATTATGTCGTCTCTATCGCCAGGCTCCAGTCCGTATCGATCGTTCTCAATGAAGCTGTCAAGCGGCTGTATTACATCCGCACGCATATACTCCAGGGTGTCGTTCTCGTACGCCATGGACACGTTCGGGAGGCCGCCTCCCTGAAGCGCGGCACGAATCTTTTTGTTAAGTTCGCCGTAGTTTCCCTGGTAAACCTCATTTACGCGGATCCGCCCTTCGTACTCTTCGTTGAACTCGGAGACGATATCCTTTGTCGCGTTGCCATAGATGGTTGCCTGAATGTGCCAGAAGTCGATCTCAACAGGCCCGTCTTGGCCAAGCTCTATATCGCTCATATCGACTGAGCGCTCTCCCGCCTGTTGTCCGGCGCCGAAAGCCACGCCGGTTGTCAGGGCGACCAAAGCTAGTATCATTGCCGTAGCATGGACAGCTCGTTTCATCTTAGTGTATCCTCCGTAAAGGTCGTTCGTTTTCGAATAGGCCCACGGTCGGAGCCGCGCGTATCGGTGGCAGCCGTTCGCGGCTTCGGCCGTACTTCCTTATCTATTATCCGGACAGTTTCAATGCTCTCCGCTCTCACCCCCTTTTCTGCTTTACCGTTGCCAGGACGTTGGAAACGTCTAACGTCTCGCCGGCCTGTGGCATATAGCGGGCCACGCCGTTCGTCTGTAGCAATGACGGCTGTCTACTGTGGACGGGCACCACGACGCGCGGGGATGCCTTCCGCACGAACTCCTCTATTCGCTGTTGCGTAGCGTGGCCACCGGTAAACGAGTGGATGTAGCGAACCCCGTAGCGGTGCAGCCAGCTCTTCAAGACTTTGTCTTCACTCGTCAGCGGATCGCCGTCGGAGTGGAAGTACACTGACTGTGCGTGCTCGTCGCGCGCCTGCTGATCGGAGTGGGCAGCAGCGATGAGTTGTTCGGTTTCTGCGATCCGCGGGGTCTCGGCGTAGGGCAAATAGTAGACGAACCGAGCGGGGCTCTCTGCAATTTTCTCCGGACTCGTGTGCGTGTACGCCTCGCGAGCCGCCGTTTGCTCTGCCGCTTCCAGACTTGGTAGCAGCCGCAGTGTAGAGGTGGCACGCTCGGCAAGCAGATCAAAAGCGGGATGATGCGCAAGCGCCCCGGGCATGGTCTGCCATGCATGGCGCCAGAACTCGGCGGTGTTCTCGTCAGTCACCAGGTAACGTCCCTGGCGCGTGCACGCCGCGATGAGGTCCGCGAAGCGCTCGAGATTTCGCGCAAGAATATTCACGTAGACGAGGCTCGTGGCGCTGAGTATGGTCTCCTCCATGCCGGAAACGACCTCGGATTCGCTGACAACGGGTCGTGCTCTTATCGAGGATCCGAAAGAGAGCATTGTTGTCTCGGTGATCAGCATGGACACGCCGCGCTTTCGGCACTGTGAGGCAAAGCGGTCCATTCGCTCGGGATGCCGGCCGTGTCCCCGCCAGTCGCCGGTGAACGCGATCTTGTGATCCTGGGTTTCAGCGATGAATCCTGACGCGCCCGGGGTGTCGTGGTCGACCTCGAGAAGCGTCAGCGTGAGGGGACCATGGCGTACCGAGTCTTCGTCCGATAGCGGGCGAATATCCGCGCGCGTGCCGGCGTACTCTCCCGCCCGCTCAACGCATTCGTATACCGCCGCGGCGTCGCGGTGCATATACACCGGTAAACCCTCACGCGCATACGGAAGAAGCGTCATATGGTCTTGGTGGATGTGGCTGACGAATACGAAAAGATGCTCGATGTTCGCGACTTCTTCCTGCAACACACCGCGTCGGCCCCAGAAAGACTCCACCACGCTCTGATTCACGTACTGAAGCAGGGCGGGATCATAGGCGTCCATAAGCGGAGGCGCCATCCCCGTATGAAGAAACGTGGCGAGGGTATGTCCACTGCTGAGTCCAAATCGAGGCGCAAACAAATCATCGCGATTGCCGGATACACCGAAGTCGAACAGCAGTCCGCGGTCTTTACTGCGAATAAGCACATGGACGCCACCGATAGTATTGAGACCTGCAAAGAACGTTACTCTTGTCGAACCGTTTGAGTTCATCGTGTTTATCCTTTCACGCCGAAGGCTGCGATGGCGTCACTGAAGGTTCTGCTCATGAAGAAGTACAACACCACGATGGGAAATATCGTGAAGGTTGCCGCTGCCATGAGCTGGTGATAGTAGTGGCCGGTCTCACTGATGAAATACAGCAACCCGACCTGAAGAGGGCGTACTTGTTCGCTTGAGGTAATTAAGAGGGGCCATAGCACGCCGTTCCATTTCGCGATGAACCCCAGAAGCGCCGCGGTGATGACGCTTGGAAGGGCAACCGGAACCAGAACCCGCCACAGATATCCGAAGCTTGACATGCCGTCGACTCGAGCGGCGTCCCAGAAGTCCCGCGGTACGGAGAAGAACGCTTGCCGTAGCAGGAACACGGTAAGCCCGTCCGCGAGGAACGGCAGTATCATGCCCATGTAGCTATCGTAGAATCCCTGACCGCCCCGTCCGAGTAGGTCGTTCCCACCGGCGAGGGGGATGCTGCGAATGGTCATGAAGTTGGGAATCAACGTGACGTCGTAGGGAATCATCATAGTTGCGAGCACGAGTATGAACACGAGGTCGCGGCCGGGGTATCTGAAGTGAGTTACCGAGAACGCCAGCATTGCACAGACCAGTATCTGTAGGAACGTCCCTAGACCCGCCACGATAAGTGTGTTAATGAAGTACCTGCCAAACGTGGATTCCGGTTTCATCCAGGCATCGACGTAGTTCTGCGGGAACCACTCGAGCGGGATGAACGTCGGCGGGAGGAGGTTTATTTCCGCGCGAGACTTGAAGCTCGTCAAGATCATCCACAGAAACGGGAATAGCGCGATGACGGCAGCGGTGACTACCGCCACCACCAGCACGAACTGCAGCGGGGAGAAGCGCGGACTAGCGATCGAGTTCATAGTGCACCCTCTGCTCGGCAACGCGCCGCTGTATCAACGTCAGCGCAAGCAGTATGAGAAATAAAACGACCGACATCGCGCTGGCGTAGCCGGCTCGCCCGTAGTCGTAGAAATTGCGAAAAATATAGAGCGGTAACGACATGGTGGTCCCCAGCGGAGAGCCCTGTCCGTCGGAGAACACGTAGAACGCGTTAAACGACTCGAAGCTCATGATGACCGAGACCACGGAAAGGAAAAATATCATCGGCGAGAGAAGTGGGAGGACGATATATCGTATGCGGGCCCAGGTTCCCGCCCCGTCTACGCGGGCTGCGTCAATCAATGTCGTAGATATACCGCTGAAGCCTGCGAGAAAGATAACGACGTTGAAGCCCACCGTATGCCAGATCCAGAAAGCGATGATCACGATCAGAGCAAGACTCGGCCCACCGAACGCTGTGGGTACCGCTTGCGGCCACGCGCCACCTACCGCACTCAAAATCTTGGCCGCGATCGGCTGTGCATCTATGAACCACGCCTGGGCCGGAAATCCCAAAGCGCCCAGACCCGCGTTCACGAGTCCCACCTGCGGGTGAAAGAGCCACTTAAAGACCATCATGGCCGCTACCTGGGAGGTAATATAGGGAAGGAAGAAAATCGTTCTGAGGGCGGAGCGTCCGCGCTCGCGGAAGCGGAAGAAAAGCAGGTATGCGATTACAAAGGCAACCGTGATTGACACGGGAATTGTCCCAAGCGTGTAGTAGATGGTAACGAGGAGGCTTTGGAGAAACTGCCCGACTTCCAAGCCGTGCCCCGCGCCGGAGCGTAGAAAGTCTTCGGTGAACATTGTCACATAGTTTCCGAACCCGAGATACTCCCCGCGTACAAAGCCCCATCGGAACAGACTGATAAACAATCCGAAGAATAGCGGCCAGAAGCGAAACAGCACCAGCAGAAACAGGCCGGGAACCGCATACCACACACCGACCAGCTTGTGGCGTCGCCGCAAAGATATGCGCCGCTCGGCGGGAACTCTTTTCTCTCTCGGCGCGTCTCTCAAGGCTCTTCGGAAGAGACTGAAAACGACCCCGAATTTCCTATTGTCGAATGCTTGTGCCACGCCCGCGAATATCGCGATGCCCTGTTAAAGGGAGATGAAACGACGGTTCGAACTTAGTTAGATGTGACGAGTTTCCTCCGTTCTCCGCGGGTATAAATCTTCCGCGGGACCGACGAAGATCGGATTCGTGACTGCGAGCACGGATCGATAGTCGCGCCTGGATCGCAGGACCCGCTCCGGGACGCCCTGGGCCTCCGGCCCGTGAGACGGCAACACTCGATGGACCTCAACCCGGTAGTAACATGAGGCGCGGGGCGTATCGTGAACAACGCACACGTGCTCGCCGGGCATATCGACGTGGCGTCGGGCAAAGGGATAGCCGTTTTTCAGAACGAATACGCGGACCGGCTCCGTGTATTCGATATGCAGGGTCAACTCGATGCTTGTGCCGAGATTTGGGATGCGCTCCCACATTGTTCTCGTGCGAGTGCCGTCACTGGCTTCGAAGCGGACCTTCGGCCCATACGTTGCCACGACAATACCGCGTCGAAGACCGTCGATAAGGCCGCTCTCCGTGAGCTCATCGCAGTAGACGTCCGTTGTGAGCGCTCCGAGCGCGTGCACCCCCTCCGTCGGATGGTGGCTGTCGGTTCCCGCAACGCCGACGATTCTCCGTCCGACGAGTAGATGGTGGTCCCAGAGCGCGAGCTGGTTGTTGTTATTTGCTCCCTCGAGAGCGTGAAGAACCTCCATGAGATCAGCTTTGTCCCAGTCGAACTCCTCGATTCGCCATCCCAGATCTCCGGAGAACGCGTGGTTGACGCAAATAACCCCGCCGCGCCGGTGGACCTCGTCTGCGAGCTCGTTCATGCCGTAGCCGGGCCGATCCGCGAAAGTGTCGATCGGACCGCCGAGTCCATGCACATTTGCATGGCCCCGCCGACTGGTCACCTCGCATCCGCGGATCAAAAGCGTGCGGCCTGTAAGCGCCTGCCGCATCGGTGACCACCCGCTCACCGTGTTGTGGTCAGTCAAGGAAATGTAGTCAAGCTCTGCAGCCTCGGCGGCGGCAGCTACGACGGCAGGGGAGGATGTACCGTCGCTGTGACGGCTATGTGCGTGCAGCTCACCTCGGTACCACCCGGACTCGATGCTAATCCTGTGCTCCGGCGGTATCGGCGCGATGTCGGGGACAGGGCCTAATCCAATCGTGCGTCTCGAGCTGTCGGGGAATGCCACGGCGATCACGTGATACTCGGTATCCGCATGATTTACATCGTGATCGATACGGAGACGCCACTGACCTTCCGGTACAGGACCGGGGATGCAGCCGGGTGAGGCCTCCGTAGTGGAAATCATCATCTCAAGCGTCACCCTCCCCCGTAGTCCGGGCCGCATCGTTGAGCCACGAAAGCCGTCGGGGCCGAGCACCGCGAGAAAGAGCATGGCGTCACAATAGGTGAGATATATTCGAAGAGCTTGCGTGCCTGACGGAACGAGGAAATCATGGTCTTCGTAGCCGGTTTCCGTTGCGGCGTGCACTCTATCGCTGAGGTCCAAGAGCACCGTCGAAGAACGGGGCGCGCTTGTCTCTGTATGCGTGTTAGTTTCTTGGCGCTTATTCATAGGTATGGAGCATGTGGCATGCGCGTTAGCATGCTATTAGGTACGTACGGCGCCCTGTTTCCGCCGGGCTTCGGTAGGCAGCGCGCCCGCGCCCCGCTCCGTCCCCTGCCGCTTCCGCGCGCCGGTTGCCGTGCCGCCGGTACTCTGATAGAGTCGAGCGAAAGCAGATTGGAGCACGGACATGAGTGATTCGACACCGGCCGATTCCGGCTCCCGCGACTTCATCCGAGACATCGTCGATGAAGACCTCGAACGGAACACATACGGAAGTCGCGTGCACACGCGGTTTCCGCCGGAACCTAACGGCTATCTCCACATTGGGCACGCAAAGTCCATCGTCCTGAATTTCGGGATTGCCGAGGACTATGGCGGGAAGTGTAATCTCCGCTATGACGACACGAACCCTGAGAAAGAGGAGCTCGAGTACGTCGACTC
>JAAAOR010000065.1 GCA_009908735.1 Spirochaetota bacterium
TCCTGTCGACGGGTGGATCAGCCCGGGGGAGTTCATCCCCATCGCCGAGCGCACCGGGGCGATACGGGAGCTCGGCTACTGGGTGATGGAGGAGGCGAGCTCGCAGCTCCGGCGCTGGATCGAGGCGGGAGGACCGTGGACGCGGGTTGGCATCAACCTCTCACCCCGGCAGTTCGAGGATGACTCCCTGGTCGACAGCGTGCAGGAGCTTCTCGATCGAAGGGGGCTCGACCGGGGCTCCGTCGTCTTCGAGATCACCGAGAGCTCCGTGATGCGAAACCCTACGGCTGCCGTCGCGCAGATCGAGCGCCTGCGGGCGACGGGCGTGCGCTTCGCGCTCGATGACTTCGGATCGGGGTATTCCGCTTTCAGCTATCTCAATCGCCTTCCCGTCGACATCATCAAGATAGATCACTCCTTTGTGGCACGCGCCGGGGAGTCCGAGGGTGATGAGCGTACGCTTCGCACGCTCGTGGAGCTCGCGCACGATCTCGGCATGGTAATGGTTGTGGAGGGTATCGAGACCGCCGAGCAGGTAGCGCTGGCCCGCAACATGGGCCCGGTGCGGATGCAGGGCTATTACTTCGCCCGCCCCATGCCTGGTGATCGGATACTCTCCTGGGCGCGGGAAGCCGGCTGCATCGAGGCTTGACGAAGCAATATACCATTCGGTATACTACTATTGATGGGAACCCGGACGCAGATCATGGACGCGGCTCTCGACCGCTTTGCCGCCCGAGGGTATGACTCGGTGGGTGTGCAGGAAATTTGCACGCGTGCAGGGGTTACGAAGCCCACCCTCTATCATTACTTCTCCAACAAGCGCGGATTGATCGATGCGGTGCTCTCGGCCTCCGTCGACGGGCTCCAGACCCGCCTCGAGCCCGCGCTCGCCTATGACGGTGACATGCCGGCTACCCTCGAGCGCGTCATCGAGGCGTTTTTGAGCTTCGCGGAGGAGCAGCCGCGCTCCATGCGGCTCCTGCTCTCGCTTCAGTATGCGGCCGAGCAGAGTGAGGCGCGGGCGGCGGTGCGGCCGTACTACGACCAGCTTCTCGAGCAACTGAAGGCGTTGTTTGGCGAGGCGGCCGATGACCACGGCAACATGCGCGGGCGCGAGGAGCCCTACGCGGTCTCCTTTCTCGGCACCGTGTTCACCTACATTTTCCTGCTGCTCGAGGGCAGGATCAGCCGTGACGAGTCGCTGGCCTTCCGGGTGATGCATCAGTTCTCACACGGAATCTACTCTTGAATCTTGTAAATCTCCTGAACGGAGGAAAGGAACGCTACATATGAAACACTGGTGGCAGGACGCATTCTTCTATCACATCTATCCGCTGGGCTTTTGCGGCGCGGAGGCCGAGAACCCCGCCCCTGGACAGGGTATGGGACCGGGGGCGGACGCGAGCGGCGGCGGTGGGAACCCCGGCGCGGCTGGTGGTAACCCCGGCGCGCCCGACCGCCTCGCACGGATCGGCGACGCCCTCGGCGAGATCGCGGCAACCGGCTGCAACGCCATCTACCTCGGGCCGGTGCTCGAGTCGAGCGCTCACGGCTACGACACCGCCGACTACTATCACACCGACCGCCGCCTCGGAGATGATGCGGCTCTCGCGCGCCTCGTGGAGCGCATCCACGGGACCGGGATGCAGGTCATCCTCGACGGCGTCTTCCATCACGTGGGCCGTGACTTTTGGGCCTTCCGCAAGCTCCGTGAAGAGGGCGAACAGTCGACCTACCGCAGCTGGTTCCGGGGCGTGGATTTCTCCGGCGATAACCGCTTTGGCGACGGCTTCGTCTACCACGGTTGGGAGGGAAACGACGACCTCGTCGCCCTCGACCTTACTAACCCGGACGTGGTGGATCACCTCCTCGGCGCGGTGGAGTGGATGATGCGAGACCTTGGGTTCGACGGCCTTCGCCTCGATGTGGCCTACCTGCTTGACGTCGACTTCATGCGCGCCCTGCGCGAGCGAACCGAAGCGGTGGCAGCCGACCTCGGCGGGGAGGAGTTCTGGCTGATGGGGGAGGCGATCCACGGCGACTACACCGAGCTCGTCGCGCCCGACCGCCTGCACAGCGCCACCAACTACGAGTGCTACAAGGGGCTGTGGTCCTCACACAACGACGGCAACTTCTTCGAGATCGCCCACTCGCTCTCGCGGCAGTTCGCCCCCGGGGGCATCTACGAAGGCATGCTCCTCTACAACTTTGCCGACAACCACGACGTGGATCGGGTGGCCTCGGTGCTCGAAGACTCTGGTCACCTCTACTCCCTCTACGCCCTGCTCATGACCATGCCCGGCATTCCCTCGGTGTACTACGGAAGTGAGTACGGCCGGCGGGGCGCCCGCCGTGGCGGAAGCGACCGCGACCTCCGTCCCCGCTGGGACGACATCGACAAGACCGATACCGGCCTCCGCGACCACCTCGCCGAGCTGCAGGAGCTGCGCCGTGCGCACCCCGCGCTCCGCGTGGGCGGCTACCGCCAGCTCCACGTCGACCACACGACGCTCGTGTACGAGCGGACGGCGGCGGTGGCCGAGGCCGGCAGCCAGAGCGGCGCCGGCAGCCCGAGTGACGCCGGCGCCGCCGGAGAAGCCGCCGGCCCGGTCATCGTCGCGGTGAACGCTGCCGGCGAGGGGACGGAGGTGGAAGTGGAGACCGAAGTCGGCGCGCGGAAACTCAGCGTTCCCGCCTACGGGTACCGGGTTCTGCCGGTGTAGGCCCCGGCCTCAGCTCTCCGGCACAAGCATAGGAGGCGGTGTTTCGCCCTCGGCGACGAACACGAAGGCCGCCGAGTTCATGCAGTAGCGCTGACCGGTGGGCTTCGGCCCGTCGGGGAAGACGTGGCCGAGGTGGGAGCCGGAGAGGGAGTCCATCACTTCGATGCGACGTGAGAACAGGCTCTTGTCGACGCGGTAGGCAACGGCATCCGGCGCGATGGGCTTCGTGAAGCTCGGCCATCCGGTGCCTGATTCGAACTTGTCGTCTGAACGAAAGAGCGGCTGCCCCGTGGCGGCGGAGTAGTAGACACCGGCGCGCTTGTTGCCGTTGAGCTCTCCGGTGAAGGCGCGCTCTGTCCCCTGCTCACGCAGGATATGAAACTGTGCGGACTCGAGGCGCTCACGCCATGCATCCGGAGAAAGAGAGACGGGGAAGGGAATGTCGGCTCGCTCGGAATGCATCGGGCGCCTGTCCGGGTCATATGTGTCGGTCTGCGCGACGAGGGGATTGCCGTCAACCTCTATATCGGAAACCAGGGTGGAGACCTTCTTCTGTGCCTCCTGCCAGCTTGCGAATTGCTCTTCGCGAATAGATTTTGTGTCTTGTGTCATAGCCCATAATATGCACACGCGCGGGCGCGGAGGAAAAGCAAAGGCACACAAGAACCAAACTCAGAGCACCTGCAACGAGATGGGAGATGGTAGCCCTGGCTCTGCCGAGGGCGCTACTCTACCCGATACAGCCGCCCGTTCTCGATCCGCACGGGCCGACCGTTGTGGGTGCTGCTTACCTCGCGATACTCGACCGCGTTTGCGTCCCAGATGAAGGTGGTCACCGTCGTGTCAGCGGCCAAGGCGGTACCGTCTCGAACATCGAGAAGCCGGCGGCGATCCTCGACGGTGAGCACGCTACCCTGTTCCTCGCGCGCGTATTCGACGACCAGTAAATGCGTAATGCCGGCGAGTTGACCGATCTCGTTGAGCTGGCTCTCGTCGACGAGCCCGCTCATCTGGAACTCGTACTCCTCGAGGATTGCCTCGGTCTCGTCGCGGTCGACGAGTTGGAAGGAGTCGTTCGAGCCGAAGCGCTCGAGCAGTCGTCCCGTCAACGTGTTCCGCGACGGGCCCGCGAGTCGGCCGCTTTCGTCGCCGTCGGCGTTGCGCACCACGAGCCCGAGCCGGATCGTCTCGCCTTCCGCAAGGGTGCGCTCGATCGCGGTGATGCTGCGGCGCTCGATTTCGCCGTCGTCGGCGGTCGCCGGCGGCGCGGCGGACTCCGGTTGCTCCCGCTGAGGGGCCGGATCGTCGCGAGCACCCGCACCGTCCTCTAGGGGGGCGAGCTCGATGCGCTGACGCGGCTCGGGACCGTGCACCCACAGCAGGGCCGGCCACCATATAAGCAAGCCGAGGGCGAGGTTTGCTGCTTTAATCTCCTTGTCGACGCGGGTGTAACTAGACTTGTATCCCTCCGCCTCGACATGGACCCGCGAGTCGGCCCACACCCCGTTGGTCATGCGCTTGCTCGCGGGGCTCTCTCCGAGGTATTGATCATCAACGTAGACCTGCGCTCCCTCCGGCTCGGTATAGAAGGTTACGTTGGTCGCGGAGACACAACTCGAGAAGAGGAAGCTGACTATGACGAGGATTACGATCAGTTTGCGCATGCGATCCCCCTACGGCGCAGGATAGGCGGATTCAATGGCTGATGCAAGAGTGAATTCGTTCGCATCTTCGCTTTCACGCACCCATGCAGCCCTGCACAGCCCTGCACCCATGCACCCATGCACCCATGCACAGCCCTGCACCCATGCAGCCATGCACCCATGCAGCCATGCACCCATGCAGCCTCGGTATGCGCGCGGGCGCGGAATCAGCGGTCCTCGCCTCGGATCGCCAAAGTTTTGATCGTGTCTCCTTTCTCGATGCGATCGACCACATCGCCTCCCTTCGTTACCTTCCCGAAGACGGTGTGCTTTCCGTTGAGGTGGGGCTGCGGCGAGTGGGTAATAAAGAACTGGCTTCCATTGGTGTTGGGGCCGGCGTTGGCCATAGATGCTACTTTCTCCTCATGTTTGAGCGGGTTGTTCTCTGTCTCATCCTCGAAGCGATAGCCGGGCCCGCCACGACCGGTGCCGGTGGGGTCGCCTGTCTGCACCATGAAGTCGTCTATGACCCGGTGAAAGGTGATTCCATCGTAGAACGACTGCTTCGCGAGAAAGACGAAGTTGTTCACAGTCTTCGGAGCGTGCTCCGGAAACAGCTGCAGCTCGATCTCTCCCTTTGTCGTCTCGAGAACGGCGAAATAGGTCTTGTCGGTATCGATCTGCATCTCAGGGGGATTGTCCCATTGCTGCGCGCTCATTCTCTGTGCTCCTCGGCATTTGATTGGAGGTCACCTTACCTGATTCTTCGCCAAGTTCCAATAACGGCGCACTGTTCATCGATTCCTCACATCAAAGCGCACTCAACACTTGACTCAAGGGATAAAACACGCTACTATCTGGGTAATCTCGGATTTCGTGAGCGCTTTCGGTACGTTTCCTTTCTGGTTACACGACAGACAAAGCTGATTCACGCCCCGGAGAAATCAAATTTGTCTGCCACGAGCAGAAGGAGAAACGTTTATGGCTAGTAAGCTGTACGTAGGAAACCTGAACTTCCAAACCCAGGAGCATGAGCTCCGCGACCTCTTCAGTCAGCATGGAGAGGTGTTGTCAGCCAACGTGATTAGCGATCGGGAAACCGGCCGCTCGCGTGGCTTCGGATTTGTCGAGATGGCAACCGAAGAAGCCGCTCGCGCCGCTGAGAGCGCACTCGACGGTCAAGACTTTGACGGTCGTCAGCTCAAGGTAAACGAAGCAAAGCCCCGTAACGACCGCCGCTAAGCGACGCCGTTACACGGTTTGGGCCAAGAGCTTTAAACCACACATAGAAGACGGACGGTCCGCGTGTTGCGGGTCCGCCCGTCTTTTTTTATTCGCGTATTGTGGCCGCAGATGCCCGCGTGCCGCCCGCGCAGTTGGCGGCGGCGGCGCAGTTGGCGGCGGCGCAGTTGGCGGCGGCGCGGGAATGCGTTATCCTGTATGTAGCAGACTGAAAAGCTAAGGATAACGCCCATGTCCAAGTCGAAATCGTCCAAACCCCGGCACGGATCTCCGGACACTCAGGCGAGAAAGCGTGAGGAGAAGGCTCGGCGCGAGCGGCGCCGCAGGCGACACCGCGTCCTGTGGATCGCTGCGATCCTCGCGGTGGTTGCAGCGGCCGGCGGCTGGGGGCTGTACGCCTATAACCAGGGCGAGGAGCGTATTCGCGACCTCACCGCGGTAGGACTTGGCGTCCCCGCGGTAGTGCAGGTCCACGATGCAACCTGCCCCGTATGCAGCGAGCTTCGCGCCAACGTGGAGAGCATCGAGGGCGACTACTCGGACGACGAGCTCCTCATCCGCATCGCGGACGTGCACACCGACAAGGGCGCAGCCTTCGCCTCCCGCCACACCATGGCGCGGCGCGCGACACTTCTGTTTCTCAACGGGGAGGGCGAGCTCGTCGACGTGCGAAGCGGAGCAATACCTTCCGAGGATCTCAAGTTGCTCTTCAGCCGTCATATTAGCGGCGAGTTGTGAGCGCCGGCTACCCTGCCGCACGCCGCTCGGCGAGCGCTTCGTAGAGCTCGAGCGTCTTTCGTGCGATTGCCCGCCAGCTGAACTGCCCCTCCGCCCGTTTGCGGCCGGCCTCGCCCATGCGCTTCGCGAGGGCGGGGTCACCGGCGATGCGGTTTATTCCCGCGGCAAGGCCATGGGAGAAAGCTTCCGGTTCTTTGGGGCTGAAGGTTCCGGGCTCAAGCTCGAGGTCGACAAGGATGCCGGTTTCCCCGGGAACCACCACTTCCGGGATTCCCCCGACCCGCGAGGCAACCACCGGCGTTTCGCAGGCCATGGCCTCGAGGTTTATAATTCCGAATGGCTCGTAGACCGAGGGGCAGGCGAACACCGTGGCGTGTGAGTAAAACTGTATGACATCACGCCGGCTCACCATCTCATCGATCCAGGTAATGCCCGCGCGCTGCTCGCGTGCCTGGGCTACGTGATCGGTCATCTCGCGGGCGATGTGCTCGGTGTCCGGCGCACCGGCGAGGAGCACCACCTGTATCCGGGGATCGATTTCCGGAATCGCGTCCACCAGATGAATGATACCCTTCTGGCGGGTGATGCGACCGACGAAGAGCACAAACGGCTTTCCGGGGTCGACGCCGCATCGCTCAAGTGCATCGATATCCTCGGTGGGACGATACTCGTCAAGGTCGATGCCGTTGTGGATGACGTGGGTCTTTGTCTCGGCGGCTCCGAAGTGGTCAAATACGTCGTTTCGGGTCTCCCGCGAGACTGCGATGACCGCGTCCGCGCCCTGGATCGCGGTGCGCTCCATCCAGCTGCTCAAGTGATAGGCGGGCCCGAGCTGTTCGGCCTTCCAGGGTCGAAGCGGCTCGAGGGAGTGCGTAGTGAGCAAAAACGGGATGTCCCAAAGCTGTCCTGCAAGCAGCCCTCCCATTTGGGTATACCAGGTGTGACAATGCACGACATCGGCCTCGAGGGTGTCCTTGGCCATTGCGAGACTGCGGGAGAAGGCACCGAGAGCTCCGGTAAAGCGTGAGTCGGTGTTCCTCGACATTTCCTCCCAGGGTTGATAGCCGCGGACGGTGAGGTTGCCCTCGGTATAATCCTGATCGCCAAAGCAGCGAACCTCGACGGCGACAAGCTCTGCGAGGGCACGGCTGAGGTATTCCACGTGAACCCCGGCGCCGCCGTAGACGTGCGGCGGATACTCATTTGTAAACAATGCGACCTTGTTGATGCCCATATCTCAAGAGCATAAACCCTAATGAGGCATTCCTACAGGGAATTCTGAGGTCCGTACCTTGTCACCGCACGTAAGCCCGTGAACAATAACCGTATGCCCGGCATCCCCAGCGAGCTTCCGAGTCCCGAGAAACAGCGCGGACGGCGCCTCGTCCGCCGCTTCGCCACCCTGAACGGCGTGTCGGTCGTTTTGTTGATGGACAGTATGCTCATCCTCTACGCCATCCGAAACGGCGTGGGAGACTCCGCACTTGCAGCACTTGCCTCCTTTATCCACCTGACGATGCCGCTGATGCTCCTCGGCAAGCACCTCACCGCGCGCATCGGCGCGGCGCGCACCTGGGGGCTCGGCTGGGTGCTCCGAAACCTTTCGGTCCTGATTCTGGTGATCGCTCCGTTGCTGCCGACCGGTGCACCACAGTGGGCTCGAACCGCGATCATTCTATTCGGCGGTTTTGGATTCGCCGCGTTTCGTGCAATCGGGCTCGTCGGCAATTCCCCTGTCATTGGCGAGATAACCAGTGGCGCCGACCGCGGGCGCTTTATTTCCGGAAACTGGGTGCGGGCCACGACTGCTCAACTGCTTACGCTGGTGCTTGTCATCATCGTGCTCAACCGCCTGCCGCGGACATGGGTGTTTCAGGTGCTCATAGGGTTCGGCGGAGCGCTGGGAATGTATGTGGGCTGGGTGCTCTCCCACGTTCCCGAGTCCACGGTGCCGCGGTATTCCGCTCGAAAGCCCCTTGCCGAGGTTCTCAGCCGGGTATGGCATCTGCCGCCGATGCGGAAGACGCTTTACGCGTGGGCGAGCGGCATTGCCGCCTTCACCGTGGTGCTTCCGTTCGCCGTCATTACCGTCAAGAACGGCTACGGACTCTCCGACCACGAAGCGTTGAGCTTGTCACTGGTCACCCTCTCCGGGGGGATTCTCGCGAGCGTCGTAAACCGTATCGTCGCCGACCGGGTCGGTTCGCGACCGCTCATCATCATCTATGTCTCGGTCCTCGCTCTGGTGGGGGTCTACTGGGGCATGGCCCCCGCCGAGCTCTACCTGATACCGACGCTGTTGGCCTTCTTTCTCGCCGGATACAGCAAGTTCGGGGTGATCGTGGTCATCAATCAGTACTTCCTCAGCATCGTCGAGGGCAGTGATCGGGTGGGAAGTGCCATGGTGATGCGCATCGTCTCCGGCGCTGTTGCCGGCCTCATCGGCGCGGTCATTGGCGGCGGCATCCTCGGCCTGCTACATCGCCTCGGCTTCGAGGGGATGGACATCTACCGTACCTACTTCCGCATTGCGACGTTGGGGCTGTTGGCACTCATACCGGTGGTGCGACGCCTCGACCGCCTCGAGGAATGGCCCGTGCGTGATGCGGTGCTGCTGCTTCTCCGTCCCTGGCGCATTCTGCGGATGTGGCGGCGGGGGTAGGCCGGTCTCGCGGCGTTGGGGACACCCACCGGCGAGCTAAAGCGAGGACTCGAGGCTCTCCCAGCGACGATAGGCGTCGGCGATCTCTTTGTCGAGGACCGCGAGCCGCTCGGTGAGCTCTCGTACCGCTGCCCCCGTGTCTCCGCCCGCATCCTCCGTCCCCGCATCGTGGCCCGCCTGTCTTCTCGCCTCGCCGGCTGCTGCGTCACTGCGGTAGACGGCCGGATCCTGCAGGCGCTCGTGAATCTCCGCTTGCTCGGCCTCGAGCTCGGCAATGCGGTCGGGGAGCGACTCGAGCTCACGCTGTTCCCTGTAGCTGAGCCGGCGCGGCTTCTGTGTTTTGGGCTTTCGCCTCGTGCCGCCCTCGGGCGCGGTGCCGCCGCCGGCCTTCGCGCCGCCACCGCCGGTGTCCT
>JAAAOR010000126.1 GCA_009908735.1 Spirochaetota bacterium
AATACCGCCCATACGCAACTCTCTTTCGACTGCCCCTCTCGATCTTGATCCGCGTGGTGCATTATAGATATTCTTACAGGAAATGGCCATTATTGGTAAGGCAATTCACCCATGATCAGAATCAACGAACATTACTCGAAACTGCAGGCCGGTTACCTCTTTGTGGAAGTGGCGCGACGGATTCGTGAGTACGAAGAGGCTCACCCCAATGCCTCCATCATCAAGCTCGGCATCGGGGACGTAACACGGCCCCTTTCCCCCGCAATCGTCTCCGCCTTCGAGAAGGCGGTCGCCGAGATGGGAGACGTTGAAACCTTTCGAGGGTACGGACCCGAGCAGGGCTACGAGTTTCTGCGCGAGCCCATCGCCGAGCAGGACTACCGCCGCTTCGGTATGGATATTTCTGCCGATGAGATCTTCGTCTCCGACGGTGCTAAAAACGACATTGGAAACGTGCAGGAGCTCTTTGCGTCCGACATTCAGGTTGCCGTTCAGGACCCGGTCTATCCGGTGTACGTGGATACCAACGTCATGGCCGGACGAACCGGCCCTGCGCAGGACGGGCAATATGAGGGCCTCACCTACCTCTCCGCGGGATTTGAGAACGACTTCGTCCCCGAGCCTCCCGGGGAGACGGTGGACCTCATCTATCTCTGCTTTCCAAACAACCCCACCGGTTCGGTCGCGACCCATGAGCAACTCGCCCGCTGGGTAGACTACGCGCGCCGGAACAAGGCTCTCATCCTCTTCGACGCAGCCTACGTCGCCTTTATCCGTGACGAGGGACTGCCCCGTTCCATTTTTGAGATCGATGGCGCCCGAGAGGTAGCCATCGAGTTTCGAAGCTTTTCCAAAGACGCCGGATTCACCGGCACGCGCTGCGCGTTCACCGTCATCCCGAAAGACGTCACCGCTTACGACTCAGGCGGAATGGCTCACAAGGTGCACCCGCTCTGGAACCGGCGGCACTCGACCAAGTTCAATGGGGTCTCCTATCCGGTGCAGCGGGCCGCGGCCGCCGTCTACACCGAGGCGGGAATCGAGCAGACGCGCGAGCTGTCCGATTTCTACCTCGAGAACGCACGCATCATCCGCAACGGGCTCGATGCGATCGGCCTGAGCTACACCGGCGGAACCAACAGTCCCTACATCTGGGCGCACGGAGGCGGCAGAGACTCCTGGGAGCTCTTCGACATGCTGCTCAACGAGGCCTCGGTGGTTACCACCCCCGGCGCCGGCTTCGGCAAGGCCGGAGACGGATTCATCCGCATATCAGCCTTCAACTCGCGTGAAAACGTCGAGGAGGCCATGGCTCGAATCTCGAAAGCGCTCGGCTGACTGAGGCGAAATGCTCCTGCTGCCGGAACCGTCGGGGCCGGTAGCGTAGCGACAGGCCTCACCGCGCGAGCTACACCTTGAGCTCTTCTATTTCGGAGAGGCGACTGCGAAGCTCCTCGAATGCCTCCGCAACCCTTGCGTACTCCCGCCAGGAGCCGTCGGTGTCGGCGTTTCGGGTGGTTTCCTCCAGCAGTGCCGCGGCATCGCCGAGGCGAAGCGCCTCGAGGTTCCACGAGCCCCCCTTGATGGTGTGGGCTACGATCCGCGCATCCTCGAACTCTCCGCTCGCGATCTGACCCTTGAGCTCCTCGAGCTGCTGCTCGGTGCGCTCGACGAACTTACCGACTACCCGCGAGACGACCTCCGGCTGGTTCATGAAGGCCTCGAGCGCAGCCTGATACTCGAAAACCGCGCGCGCGTGTGCATCTCCGTTATTCGAACCTGCGGACCCCGCGGCGGGCGGCCCGGCGGCGGGCGGCTGGGCCGGCTGCGCGGCTGCAGGCTCAGCGTGTGCTGCCTCCGCCGCCGGCTCGGCGGCGGCCGACTCGGCCACGGGACGGGACGCCGCCTTGCGCGCGATCAGCCAGCGCTGCAACAGAGGAGTAAGATCGTGACTCTTAAACGGCTTGGCAAGGTAGTCGTTCATACCCACCTCGATGCAGCGGTCTTTCTCTCCCCTCGTTACGTTGGCGGTTACCGCTACGATTGGAATGTCGAACCCCTGCTCGCGCAGCGTTCGGGTCGCCTCGTAACCGTTCATCTCCGGCATGTGCACATCCATGAACACGAGGTCGACGTCGTGATCGCCTGCGAGCTCGACCGCTTCCCGCCCGTTACCGGCGAGGATGGTCTCATACCCGCGTTTCTCCAGGATAGTCTTGAACAGCTGCTGATTCACGAAGTGGTCCTCGGCGACGAGGATCGTGGCTCCGGGCTCAGCCTCACTTTCATCCTCGTCTTCCTCCAGCTCCTCCACCGGTGCCTCTTCGAGGGCCGGCAGGTCCATGTCGCTGCCGAGCACCGCCTGCAGGGCGTTGGAAATGTCGTCTACCTTGAGCGGCTTGGAGAGGTAGGCGTCGAACCACTTCAGAAGCTTCATCTTTGCCTCGCCCGCCGACCGGCCGGTGGGGCTGAGCAGGATGAGCCTGGTGGAGTTGATGCGTTTGTCGGCGTTGATCTCGCTGGCCATTTGCCAGCCGTCCATGCCGGGCATGAGCAGATCGATAAAGGCGATGTCATAGGCCTCACCCGCGTCGGCGGCACGCTTGAGCTCCCGCAGCCCCTCGGGACCATTGGGGCTCTCCTCCACCGTCGCCCCGGCGGCCACGAGGTAATGCCGGAGCACCGAACGTGCAAGATCATGGTCGTCGACGATGAGCACCCGGGCACCCGCCCCGGCCTCTCCGTCGAAGACCTGCCCGCTCGACTCGACGCCGAGGGGCACCGCGAACCAGAACGTCGAGCCACGCCCCTCGGTGCTCTTCACCCCGATATTGCCCTTCATCAGCTTCACGAGGCTGCGGGAGATGGAGAGCCCGAGGCCCGTTCCGCCGAACTTGCGCGTGGTCGAAGAGTCTACCTGGCTGAAGGCCTTGAAGAGCTTGGTCAGCTTCTGCTCGGGTATGCCGATACCGCTGTCCGCGACCTCGACGCTGACCGTCACCTTCGTGTCGGACTGCTGAACGCGCCGGGCGCGGATGACGATTTCGCCCGACGAGGTGAATTTAACTGCGTTGTTGAACAGGTTCACGAGGATCTGGCGCAGGCGGACGGGGTCGCCATGGACGTGCCGCGGGAGCGTCGGGTCAAGGAAGACGACGACTTCGAGGTCCTTCTTATGGGCTTCGAGGCTCAGCATGTCGACGGCCTCCTGCACCATGTCGAAGAGATCGAACTCGATGACCTCGAGCGACAGCTTGCCCGCCTCGATCTTGGAGAAATCGAGTACGTCGTTTATGAGCCCGAGCAGCACCTCCGCGGAAAACTTGATCTGGTTGGCATACTCGATCTGCTCTTCGTCGAGCTGCGTCTCCTGGAGAAGCTCGGTCACGCCGGTGATGGTATGCAACGGCGTACGGATCTCGTGGCTCATGTTCGCGAGAAATGCGGACTTCGTCCGAGTCGCCCGCTCCGCGCTCTCCTTCTCGCGGCGCAACTGCTCCTGGCCGGACTTCTCGACGGTGATGTCCTCGATGACTCCGAATACCGACGGTTCCTGCGCATGGTCGGTGACGTTGGTAAAATGCAACCGTGCCCAGGCAATCTCACCGTTGCGATTGGTGTATCGGAGGGTGTCCTGGAACTGTGTCCGCGCCCCCGAACGCATGTCGGCGATCTCCCGGCGAAACCTCTCCTGATCGTCGGTGAAGAGCATCTCGTCAAACCGCGCTCCCTCGAGCTCGTTGGGGCTCACGCCGAGCATGGTTGTCACCACGTGGTTGGCGTAGAGAACCTCCGCGACCGGGCTCAGCATTACCATGCCGGCGGGTGACTGATCAAAAATGGCCTGAAACTGGCTCGAATTTGCGTCCATAATGATCTTCAGAAGTTGAGCTTCAGCACCTCGGTCGCCTTCTTGCGGAGCCATTCGGGCTTCAGCGGCTTGATGACGTAACTCTTCACGCCGTACTTCAGCGCATCGATGACGGTTTCCCGCTTCGAGAGGGCGGAAAGCACGATAATAGGCGGCTTCTCACCGCCCCGAGAGTTTACTTCCTCGAGCACCTGGAAACCGTTCATCTCCGGCATCATAAGATCGAGAAAAACGAGGTCGTAGTCGCGACTCGCGTAGTCGGCGAGAAACTCCGCGCCGTTGTCGTAGGTGCTGATCTGAAACTCCGTGTCGGAGAACGCGGTCTTGATGAGCTCCTGAATGACGAAATCGTCGTCGACCGCCGCAAGCTTGATATTACTTCCAAGATCGTTGAGAGGAACGTCCTGCGTGCGCTCACCTTCGAACTTCATGTTGATGGTCTCACCGCCCTCCTTCTTCGGTGCCGAGGCGGTAAGGAACTCCTGCTGCACGGTCCGACTCTCGGAATCCATGTAGGATCCGGCCTTTCGCCCGAGCAGCCCGTCCATTGCAACTTCGAGGTTATTGGTCACCTCGATCTCGTAAAAGTCGTCGGACTTTTCCACGTAACGCCGCACGTAATCCGAGTTGGTCAGAATCTTTATGTCGGCCGGGCGTGCGCCCGAATACTCGACAATGTTCTGAATGAGAGTCGCGAGCTTTAGAGAATCCTGCGAAGTGACCTCGATGCTCGACATCATGAGGAGGACCTTCGGTGTTTTCACTTCGTAGAGCCCGAGCAGCTCCTTGATCTTGTAGCGCAGCAGTTCAATCTTTTCGCGGTTCAGCCCCTGGGCGACCTCGATGAAGAGGATCTCGTCATTGAAGTGAGCCTCGATGATGCTCGGCGTATTGTCGAGGTCGAGCTTGACACCCAGCAACTCGGCGACAGTGTTCAAAAGCGCGTCGATTTTGATCGGTTTTGTGAAGAACTTGCGCACATTGTAGCGAGCGACCTGGATGATTTTGTCCCGGTCGATACGCGCCGATGCCATGATCACCGGCACCGCCGCTACGTTCTTGTCGTCGGTCTTCTTCTGCAGCAGCTCGAGCGAGCTGACCCGAGAGAGATAGTAGTCCATAACAACGAGATCCGAGGGATCCGCGCGCAGTTTCGACCATCCGTCGAGACCGTTTACCGCGACGTCTACCTCGAAGCCATACTCCTCGAGCTTCTGCTTGAGGAACTCGCGAAAGAGTGACGATTCGTCGATTACCAGAATGCGTTTCGCCATATGATCTTACCTCGCCCCTTGTTATACGTGATTTCTCCGCGTCACGCAAGAATCGTTCCTGAGCAGACGATTGCCTGGGGGCGAGGCAACGCACGCGATTGACGCTGTCCGGACCGGACACTACACTCGCCTCGCTATGGCACGAATCGATGATCCGCTGACAGGACTTCCGCTCGGCGATCCCGATGCCGACGCACTCGGCAACGGCGTCCCTTGCGCATCGGACAGCATCGCGGCGGCCCGTGCCTCGATGATTGTCTCCGCCTCCGGCTGGCGAAAGATTTTCGTGGCCGATGGTGATGAAAGCTCGGCCGTGAGCGAGGTCGGCCCCGCGGACCGGGAGCTCACCGCGCTTGCCGGCGCCGCCTTCTGCGAGTACTTCGCCGCCCCACTCTCACCCTCGCGGCGCAGCATAGTTCTCGCCGTGGACTCGCGCCCCACCGGCGCCGTTCTCGGCGAGATCCTGCTGCGGGTCCTGCTTGCGCACGACCTGGAGGTGCGCTATCTCTTCATCTCGCCCATACCGGAAGTCGTTGCCTACGCCGCCTCCGATGCGCGCATCGGGGCCTTCCTCTACGTAAGCGCTAGCCACAACCCCGTCGGGCACAACGGACTGAAGTTCGGCCGCGCCGGAGAAGGTGTGCTTGCCGGCCCCGAGTCTCGCAAGGTCGCCGCGGCCTTCGACCGGCTCTGCGAAGACGAGATGGCGCGGCGACGCCTTGCCGATAGCGTGCGACGGGTGTCCACCCGCGCAATCGCCCGGACATTCACCGACGTTGCCGTGGTCAAGCCGCGCGCGGTGTCCGCCTACAGGCGCTTCGTCCTCGAGGTTGCCGACGGACCGGTCGGAGCGGGTAGCGCCGCCGCGGCGATATCGGCCGGCGCCGAGGCATCCGGGTGCGGGATTCTCATTGACTTCAACGGCAGCGCTCGAACGACGTCCGCGGATGTCTCGCTCTTCGGCGCCCTTGGTATACGCGTGCGGACCCTCAACGCGGCGCCACGGGAGATAGCACATCAGATCCTTCCCGAGGGCCCCGGCCTCGATGATGCCCGAGCCGCGCTGGCCGCGGCGGCCGCGGCGGACCCCGCCTTCAACCTGGCCTACGTCCCCGACAACGACGGCGACAGGGGCAACCTCGTGTTCGCCGACGCAACCACGCCCCTGAGCGCCCAGGAAGTTTTTGCGATGGCGGTGGTAGCCGAGCTCTCATGGCTCTCCGTCTCGGGGTTCGAGGCCACGGCAGCGCGGCCCTGGGCCGTCGCCGTGAACGGCCCCACGTCGCTGCGAATCGAGCGGATCGCGGCGGCCTTCGGCGCGGAGGTACACCGCTGCGAGGTCGGAGAGGCAAACGTGGTGGCGACCGCCGAGCGGCTCCGCGCGCGCGGCTACCTCGTTCGTATTCTCGGGGAGGGTTCCAACGGCGGGAATATCCTTCATCCCTCCCGGGTCCGGGACCCCATGGCGACCGTCTTCTCCTTCCTGAAGCTGCTGTATGCCGGGCGCGGCACCGAACACGACCTCTTCCGTCAATGGTGCCGAAAGAGCGGGAGGGAGGACGACTACCGCGAGGATTTCACCCTCGAGCAAGTTCGCCTCACCCTGCCCCGATTCGTGACCACCGGGACCGGCGACCGGGGGGCCAAGCTGCAGGTCCGCACCGCCGATCATACGCTGCTCAAGGCGCGGTACCGCGAGGTTTTCGCCTCGCAGTGGGAGCGGCGAGCCGCGGAGTTCGCGCATCGCTTCGGATTTACCCGGTACGAGGAGATACGCCACGAGGACGGCGGGCCGGGCGGCCTGAAGATGCAGTTCTACGATGCAGCTGACCGAGCGGTGGGGTTCTTGTGGATGCGAGGCTCGGGGACGGAGCCCGTCTTCCGCGCTGTCGTCGATGTCGAGGGTACGGATTCGGAGGCCGAGACAGAGCTCCTCGAGTGGCACCGCAGCATGATCTCTCAGGCGGACAAGGGCGGGTGAAGCGAGCGCGGAAGCTAAGACGCCAGGGCCGACGGCCTCAGCGGATGCGCAAAGCGCCGCCGTCGCGTGTCAGGAACCCCTCGGTCTCGAGTGCCGCCACCACCGGATCGACCCGCTCCGCGGGAAAACCGAGCAGCTCCGGCAACGCCTCGGCGGCGAGGCCCTCGCGCTCGGCGAGGGCGCGAAGCAGCCTGCCGCGAATCTGGCGGTCTGAGTTCTCGAATGCGCTCTGGCGCGTGTAGTGTGCGCTGCGGCGGTTGGCGTTCGGGAACCACCTAGCGAGCATCGTACCGTAATCCATGAGTGCATAGTACCAGTTGCGCGGGTCGTCGGTATCAAGGGTATCGCGGACGAGGGGCAGGATATCGCGATCACGGACATCGGCCTGCTCGCGGAAAAAGAAATGAATAAACACGCGTCGGATGTTCGTCTCTATGAACACGACCGGACTGTTGTAGGCAAAGGCGGCCAGCGAGCCCGCGGTGTTGGGACCGACACCAGGAAGTGTCTCCAGCGTCCGGGGATCGCGCGGCAGCTCGCCGTCATACCGCGAGACAATGCGCCCAGCCGAGGCGTGCAGAAACTTCGCGCGGCGATTGTACCCGAGCCCCTGCCAGGCGAGCAGCACGTCCCGGAGCTCCGCGGCGGCAAGTGATGAAAAGTCGGGAAACCGCGCGATGAACTCCGGATACTTCTGCATCACCCGCGGAACCTGCGTCTGCTGCAGCATGATCTCGGAGACGAAGATTCGGTAGGGGTCCTGTGTCTCGCGCCACGGCATGGGGCGGCCGTAGCTCTCGTAGAAGCCGCGTATGAGGCGGCGAAACTCATCGTATTCCATGGGGTATCAAGAAGCGTGTTGGCGGCGTGGCCGCAGCGCGGCTGCGGGGGGTGACGCCGCGGCCCGACCCAGAGCCGCCGCTCGCGTCCACCGCCGCGTCAGTCGCCGATGCCGCCATCGGCGGTCGCCATCGGCAGTCGCCATCGGCGGCTACTTCTCGCCGCGCCGCTTTCGCGCCTCCTCGGCTTTGCGCGAGATCTTGTTCCACACGCCGGTCAGTCCCATCGCCTTCTTGGCCATCGTGAGCGTATCGCGCGCCACCTCACGGGTGTGAAGCGTGCCCTCGTAGATGACCTCATCGACATAGCCCTTCCTGCTCTCGATTTCGGCGCGTCTCTCGCGGATCGGATCGAGGAAGGCGTTGATGGCGGCAACGAGCTTTTGCTTGACTTCCACATCTCCGACTTTGCCCGCGCGGTAGCGTTCCTTCAGATCGTCGATCTCAGCCTTGTTCGGGTTGAACGTGTCATGGTAGATGAATACCGGATTGCCCTCCACAGTGCCCGGCACGTCGGCGCTGACCCGGTTGGGGTCGGTGTACATGCGCATCACCTTTTTCTCCACGGTCTTCTCGTCATCGGAGAGCAGGATGGCGTTTCCGAGGGACTTCGACATCTTCGCGCGCCCATCGGTTCCCACGAGAGTCGGCACGTCCCCGATTTTCACGTCGGGTACCGGGAAAACCTCTCCGTAGGAGTTATTGAACCGCCGGGCGATCTCCCGTGTGAGCTCCACGTGAGACTCGTTATCCTTTCCGACAGGTACCAGATGGGCACGTGGCACGAGGATGTCGGCAGCTTGGAGCACGGGGTAGCCGAGCAGCCCGAAGGGCATCTCCACGAGATCTGCCGAGTCCTTCATCTCTTTGAGTGACGGCAACCGCTGGAGGCGGGGGACTGTAACGAGCATCTCGAAGATGAGGTTGAGCTCATAGGTCTCGTGAACGGCCGACTGCAGGTAAATCGTCGACTGCGTGGGGTCAATGCCGCAGGCTATGTAGTCGGTGACCATCTCTCGGGCGTTTTCGGTGATTCCCTCGATGTCTGCCTTTGCGGGCCTGGTAGTAAGCATATGGAGGTCCGCAATGAGGAAGTAGCACTCGTACTCCTTTTGCAATTGGACACGGTTCTGGATAGACCCCACGTAATGGCCGAGGTGAAGCCGGCCCGTAGGCCGATCCCCGGTCAGGATGCGCCGCTTTTCCATATCGGTATTCTCCTCATCTCTGTCTTATGTCCCGTGTCTCTTCGGTCTCGTGTGTCCTATATCTCGCTCGGAGCGTCTTCGTCTTCAGGGAACGGATCGCCCTTTCTGCGTTTGTAATTGCCCGTTCCCATGAGGGTGCCGATTGCCCGCACGCCCGGTACGTTCTCGAGCGTAATCTTAATGGCCGCGGTGATGGGCACGGCGAGGAACATGCCGATTACGCCCCAGATCCATCCCCACACCAGCAGGGAAAGCAGGATCACCACCGGACTCAGATTGAGTCGCTCTCCGAGAAGTTGCGGGTCGAGCACATTACCGATGATGATCTGCGTCAGCGACATCGACAAAAGCGCGGCGATGATGGGATTCCAGTCGGGGAGGAACTGCACCACGGCAAAAGAGCCGCTTATAATCGTGATGGCGATGGAGCCGATACTCGGGATGAAATTGAACAGGAACGTGAGCACACTCCAGATAAACGGGAAGTCCACGCCTATAATCGAGAAGGCTGCAAACACGATAGAGGCGGTGAGAAAGCTCACAAGAAGCTTCACGGCGATGTAACGCCCGATCTGGCTGTTTATATGCGCAAGCATGACGGTGATCTTTTTCGTGGCCTGGTCCTGCACTGCGTTTGTGAGCTTTCGATGCAGAAACGGTTGCTCGCGAAGCACGAAGAAGAGAAAAACGATCACCAGGATGAGACCGCTAAGGAAGCTCATGAAGTTCCCGGAGACCGCCACGAGGAGCTGGCCGATGCGGCGGTTGATCTGGAGCTCATCGAGAATATTTTCAGGGAGATCGAAGTAGATGATGAGATCCTGGAGAACCGAGCTGATGCGCTGCTGGTACCGAGGAAACTCTCGCACGAGTGATTGCACGCTGGAGTAGAGCACAAGCCCTATGAGGAAGCTAAAGGCGAGGAAAATGAGCAGCACGAGAAGCGTCGAAAGGATCCGCGGGACCCCATGCTTGGAGAAAAACGAAATGACCGGCGAGAAGACGAAGGATAGCAGTACGGCGATAACCAGCGGCACGAACACCGAGCCGGTGACGTGGAGAACACCGGCCACGGCGAGCACGGTGAGGATGAAAAGGAAGCCGGTCTGCGTTCTGCTGCTATCCATGTACTCCAACCATGTGCGACTAAGCCTACCAAATTCCCCACCACAAATAAAGCCCGCGCCCGTCGGCGCCGGCGGGCGCGGTGCTCGCGCGAGTCACCGCAGCCCCGCCCGGGGCGCCGCCCGGCCGTGCTTAAGCGTGAATGATCCAGCCCTCCACACCCCGTGCCGCCTCCATGACCGCCTCCGACAGGGTCGGATGCGCGTGAACCATGGTGGCTATGTCATCCGGAAGGAGCTCACTGCGCTTTCCGAGCAGCAACTCATGGATAAGCTCGGTAGCCTGTGCGCCGGCCACGTGCGCCGCCAGCATTTCGTGAGTTTCCTTATCGAAGAGGATTTTTACCACCCCTTCAGGCTGCTCGATAGCAACGGCCTTACCCGCGCCGCGGTAGGGAAAGGAAGCTTTGCCGTAGGATACGCCGTCGGCTTTCAGCTTCTCCTCGGTGGGGCCGAAGCTTGCAAGCTGCGGATCGGTATAAATGGCGCCAGGTATATGCTCCGGCGGCAGTAGCCTCTCGCCGGCGTGTCCGGCCATGTGCTCGACGGCGATTTCGCCTTCTTTCATCGCCACGTGGGCGAGCTGGGGGGCCACAACGACATCGCCTATGGCGTACACGCTCTCAGCGGAGGTCCGGTAGTAATCACCTGTCTTTACAAAGCCCTTCTCGACCTCGATGCCGAGCTCCTCGAGACCAAGATCCTCCGTATTCGGTGCGCGCCCAACCGCGACCAGTAACATGTCCGCGGAAAGCTCTTCGCTGTTGCCGCCTTTATCCTCGGCGGTAAGCGAAACACCACCTTTCGTCTTCTTCATGTTTGACGCCTTCATTCCGGTGAGCATCTTAATGCCGCGGCGCTTGAACTCACGGTGGAGTACGGCCGCAGCCTCGGCGTCGGAGTTTGGAAGGATCTGATCGAGCATCTCCACCACCGTCACCTCCACTCCGAAGGAGCTCATGACATGCGCAAACTCCATGCCGATGTATCCCGCGCCGAGCACGAGAAGGCTTTCGGGTAGCGTCTCGAGCATAAGCGCACCGGTCGAAGAGATTACCTGCTTCTCGTCGAACTCGAATCCGGGTACCGTCTTCGGGCGGGAGCCCGTAGCAACGAGGATGAACTTGCCGGTCACCTTCTTCTTGCCGTCGACGGTTACCTCGTGCGCGCCGGAGAGGCGCGCGGTGCCTTCGATCAGCTCCACTTTGTTCTTCTTCAGCAACGACCCTACCCCCTTGGAGAGGCGCTGGGCGGCGTTGCGAGACTTCTTAAAAACCTTCGAATAATCGAAACCGCTGCGATCGAGGCCGACGCCCATGGCTTCGAGGTCGGCGCCATGACGGTAGACCTCCGCCTGATGGATGAGGGCCTTTGAGGGAATACAGCCGATGTTCAGACACACTCCACCCGGCTTGTCCTTCTCGATGACGGCCGCCGTCATTCCGAGTTGGGTTGCACGAATCGCCGATACGTAACCCCCCGGCCCGGAGCCGATTATCACGAGATCATAGTCATAAGATGTTGCCACCTGTTGCTCCTTTGAAAATATGTCGGTTGAGGCTGCACTGTAGCACGTTTTGACGCGCTATGCATTAACGCGTATAATGGCGAACCGAAATCAAATGACGTGTTTTAATGCCCTCAACGGGCTATGCGGGTGTTAAGCTTATTGTTATACTAAGGTACGTAAAGGATAATTCTGTATCTATTTAAAAGGTATAGATTCCATCCTTCAAGATTCATAGTATGGAACGAGGAGGCGTCGTGGCTCAAAAGTTGTTCCAGAAGCAGATGATCATGCGGCGGGTGGTATACTCGCTGATTCCGATCTATCTGTTCTCAATCTACCTGTACGGATGGCGCGTGCTGGCCCTGACGGCAGTCGTGTTTCCACTCGCGGTCCTCACCGAGTGGGCCTTCGAGCGAACGCGCAAGAAAAAGGTTAGTGAAGCATCTCTGGTAACCGCGGGGCTTTACCTCCTCGCGCTGCCTCCGGCAACGCCGCTTTGGATTGCCGCCGTCGGCATTGTCTTTGCCATTGCGATCGGAAAAGAGATTTACGGTGGATTCGGGCGAAACATCTTTAACCCGGCAATCACCGGGCGCCTGTTCATCTACATCACCTTTCCGACTGTACTGGGCAACGCCTGGATGGTTCCCGGCATGTTCGGGATGGCCGGACAGGCCGGCATTGATGCGGTGACGGCGGCAACGCCGCTTGCGGCAATCAGAACTCCCGAGATAGCTACCCCAGGTCTGCTCGACTTTCTAATCGGAACCCGGCCGGGATCGCTGGGTGAAAGCTCGACCATCCTCATCGTTGCCGCGGCCGTGTACCTCATCTATACGAAGACCGCACAGTGGCGGCTCATCGTGTCGACGATCGTGAGCGCAGGGGTCATGCTTGCCATTTTCGATCTCACCGGCCTCACTCAGGGAATGCCGCCGCACATCGGGCTCATGTCGGGAAGCATTCTCTACGTCTCGGTGTTTATGTCGACCGACCCGGTTTCCGCGCCGAACAAGAACATGTCGCAGATAATCTACGGCACGATAATCGGCTCGGTTTCGATGGTCGTTCGCGTGTTCAGCGGCTTTCCCGAGGGCACGAGCTTCGGCATCATCATAGCCAACGTCTTCGCATCTCTGATCGATGAGCTCGTACCCAAGAAGACCAAGAAGAAAGCGAAGCCCAAGCCGCAGTCGAAGAGTGGCGGCGGGTCGAAGGAGGCAGTGGCATGAACAAGCAAAGCACCATTTATTCGATGATATTCATGTTCATCGTGGCCTTCGCGTTCGTATTCCTGCTCTCGCTGACGAATGAGGCTACCCGCGAAATGGTGGAACTCAACCAGGAAGTTGCGCGCAAACGCGCCGTACTCTCGGCACTTGGTACGAAGTCACTTTCCGACGAAGAGGTGCTTGACCGCTTCGAAGAGGTCGAGCAGCTCGAGCGCGACGGCACGACGATCTTTCAGGCCGAGGTGGACGGCGAGACGGTCTACGCGAAAGAGTTCGCGGGCAGCGGACTGTGGGGTACAATAGAAGGCGTGGTCGGCGTCAGCGGCGGAGTGACGAGGACCGTCGGGCTCGAGATCATCAACCACAACGAAACACCGGGGCTCGGCGGACGCATAACCGAGGCGTGGTTCAAGGAGCAGTTTGCCGGAGAGCAAATCGGCCCGGACGGCATCGCCTTCACCGATGGAGACGGCGACACCGACTACGACAATTCCGAGGTCGACGGCATTACCGGAGCGACACGAACAACCGAGTCGATGGAACGCATCGTCAATCGTGAGATCGATACAATCGAGTCTCTTCTGGGAGGAAGCTGATGGGTGACGCAGCACAAACAGCAAAAACGGTTGGGGGTATCGTAAAGGGTAACCTCTGGACGAATAACCCCATCTTCATGCAGGTTTTAGGCATCTGCTCGGCTCTGGCCGTGACGAACCTGCTCACGAACACGGTGATCATGTCGGCGGGCGTCATCTTCACGATGGGCATGACCAACCTCACGGTGTCACTTCTCAAGAGTTTTATGCCGCGGAAAGTCCGGATGATGGTGCAGACGCTCATCATCGCCTTCTACGTGATAATCGTAGACCTGGTGCTCAAGGCCTACCTGCCGGCCATAAGTGAGAACCTCGGACCGTACGTAGGGCTCATCATTACCAACTGCATCATCATGGGCCGCGCGGAGGCATTTGCCCAGTCAAACGGTCCACTTCTGTCGATGTGGGATGGTGTGACCTCGGCCGCCGGATACATGGGTGTGCTCATGACAGTCGCGCTCATCCGGGAGCTGTTCGGATTCGGCGCATTGTTCGGATTTCAGGTTATGCCCGAGGGCTTCGTCCCTTGGATCATCATGGTGATGCCCCCGAGCGCCTTCTTCCTGCTCGGAATCATCATCTGGATCGGTAAGAGCATAATGATGCGGCAAGGAGAGCTTTCATCATGAGTTTTACATTGAATCCATTCTCGCTGTTCTTCGCCTCGGTTTTCACGAGTAACATTCTGCTGGCGAATTTCCTGGGGATGTGCTCGTTCATCTCGATTTCGAAGGACATGAAGTCTTCAAACGGACTCGGCATGGCGGTTGTCGTCGTGCTTACCGTCACGGCGGCGGTAAACTGGCTGGTGTTGAACCTCGTGCTCGAGCCTCTAGGCCTCGTCTATCTGCGCTACATTATCTTCATCATCGTGATCGCCGGTGTTGTGCAGATGCTCGAAATGATCATCGACCGGGTCTCGCAGACGCTTTACATGTCGCTTGGAATATTTCTACCGCTCATAACGGTGAACTGCGCCATTCTCGGCGTGTCGCTGTTCATGCAGATCCGCCAGTATACGTTCGTCGAATCTATCGTATACGGCTTCGGCTCCGGCCTCGGCTGGTGGCTCGCCATCATGGCGCTCGCGGCAATTCGCAAGAAGACCGAGAAGGCGCCGGTACCCGCGGGGCTTCAGGGCGCAGGCATCACCATGATCACAATCGGATTCATGGCGATCGCCTTCATGGGCTTCTCGGGCATGCTGAACGTGCAGTAAGGACAAAAGGAGAGTTATCGTGAGCTATTTTGTAGCACCACTGGCAATATCGGGTATCAGCGCCGGGCTCGCCTTCCTGGTATCCGTAACCGATAAGATCGTCAACAACTACGGTGACGTCGTCATAAACGTCAACGAGGGGTCGAAAGAGTTAAACGTGAAGGGCGGCGGCAACCTGCTTGTTACCCTCGCGGAAGAAGGCATTTTCGTCCCTTCGGCCTGTGGCGGGCGCGGCAGTTGCGGCGAGTGCAAGGTTAAGGTTAACTCCGATATCGGCCCACACATGCCGACGGAGCTTCCCTACCTCAGCCAGGAGCAGATCGACGACAACGTGCACGTCTCCTGCCAGGTAAAAGTCAAAGAGGATATAGATATTGAGATTCCCGAGTACCTCTTTAACATCCAGGAGATGGAGGGGCATGTATCGGAGCTCAAGGATGTTACCCACGACATCAAGGAACTGCACATCGATCTCGCAGACGAGTACGAGGTGAGCTATGTCTCGGGCCAGTACGGCCAGATACAGGTGCCGCCGTACGGCAAAGTGAAAGAGCCGACGGCCCGCGCCTACTCCATGGCCTCTAACCCGAGTGACAAGAAGCACCTCGAGTTTCTCGTCCGCCTCGTCCCGGGCGGGATCGTGACCTCGTACGTCCACGAAAACATGCAGGAGGGCGACAAGGTAAAGATCATCGGCCCCTTTGGCGACTTCTACGTCCGCGACACCGACGCCACAATGATCTGTGTAGCCGGCGGCTCGGGGATGGCTCCGTTCAAGTCCATCTTTCGCGACCGCGAGGAACGCGGCCTCATGGACGATCGCGACATTTGGTATTTCTTCGGTGCTCGAACTTCGAAGGACATGTTCTACCTCGACTGGCTCTACGAGCTCAACGACAAGTACGAGCGTTTCCACTTTGTGCCGGCGCTCTCCGAGCCTGAGGAGGGTGCGGAGTGGCGCGGCGCCACCGGCCTCATCACCGAAGTCCTCGATGAGTACCTCAAGTCCAGTATTCCCACCGATGAGCCAAAAGAGGGTTACCTCTGCGGCAGCCCGGGCATGCTTGACGCGTGCATGGACGTCATGCGCGCCAACGATATGGAAGAAGAGAAGATCTATTTCGACAAATTCGCGTAAGGGGCGAGGTGACGAGCTATGAAGATGTCTCCGGAGTACACGAAGGCGCAGACGAACATGCAGCCGGGCGAGATCACCCAGGACGGGTTCCTCGGGGAGGACGAGCGACCACTCGTCGATATCATCGCCGCCGACGAGCAGGAGATGGTCCATCAGGGGATAACATTTGAAGAAGCGGCGGCACGCATGCGCTATCTCATGGAGGAAGGCCGCAAGGGTCTCGAGGAGCCGGTTACGGTGGACGACACGTGGATCGTTCGTGTCAGCGAGGCCAGAGGGTTCCTCGCCTCTCCTTTTGAGGACGGCATTTTCCGCAAGGTGAATTGCCAGGCCGAGCTCGCGCCTGGCGGGCGGCCCACGGGGGACGTGATTCTATTCTCGGAGCTGTCACTCCATCTTTTCGAGAAGTATCATTTCCTCCAAGGCCACGGATCCTCGTTTCGAAACGAGCCCGCACAAATTAAAAAAGTCTTGAAACTCTAATTTCACTGTTGACCGAAACGCCTCCACCGGTTATGCTGTGGTACTAAGAGACCCTCATGGGGCCTGCGATAATCGGTGGATATATGCAGAACGAACGAATACTTGTCGTTGAAGACGAAAAAATCATTGCTCTCGATCTTCAACGACGTTTAGAGAAGTTCGGCTATCAGGTAGTCGGGCTTTCCACCACCGGCACCGATGCGGTGGAGAAAGCTCGCTCTCTTCTACCCGACATCATACTCATGGATATCATGCTCGGCGGGGATATCGACGGGATAGATGCCGCCCGGGAGGTCAAAGAAGAGCTCGCCATTCCGGTGATCTTTCTCACAGCCTTTGCGGATGAGAAAACGCTGGCCCGAGCCAAAGAAACCGAGCCCTACGGCTACGTTCTTAAGCCCTTCAAAGAACGCGAGCTCTACACAACCATCGATATGGCGCTCTATAAGAGCAGCGTCCACAAGAAACTCCAGAGCCAGGAGCGCTGGTTCTCCGGCATCCTCCACAGCGTCGGCGATGCAATCATCGCGACCGACGAGAAGAACAATATTCAGTTCATGAACCCCGTCGCGGAGACGCTGACGGGATGGCAGGAAGCCGAGGCAAAGGATTTACCCCTCAGTGAGGTATTGCAACTCTTCGACAACCACACCGAGTTGCGGAGGCAGGTCAGCGGAGAAGATTCGAAGGGGCAGGATGAGGCCACTCTCTTCTTCGAGAACGTGTATCTGAGAAACAAACGGGGAGCACAGATCGACGTAGACGGCACCGTGGCGGCAATCCGCAGCGGCGCCGCCTTCGAGGGACTGACCATAGCCTTCCGAGACCTCACCGACATAAAGAAGATGTCGGACACCATCGTCTACCAGGCAAGTCACGACTCCCTCACGGGGCTCGCCAACCGGACCGAGTTCATCGCCCAACTGCAGGAGCTCATTCCGCAGGTCGAGTCAGGTGCCCGGAGCCACGCCATACTTCTGATCGACCTCGATCAGTTTAAGGTGATAAACGACGTCTGCGGCCACTTTGCCGGTGACGAGCTGCTGCGCCAGGTGTCAAACGACCTCGTCGAAGAGCTTCCCGAAAGCAGCATCACGAGCCGCATGGGCGGTGACGAGTTCGCGACCGTGTTACTCGATTCGAACATCGGCCGCGCGGGCGAGGTCGCTCGTAGCGTACACAAAACCGTGCAACGCCGCTTCATCTGGCAGAAGAGTACCTTCAATATCACCGCGAGCCTTGCCGTCGTTCCTCTCGAAAAGGGAAATACCGACGTCTACAACGTGCTTGCCGCGGCTGACGACGCCTGCCGTCTGGCCAAGGAAAAGGGCGGCAACATGGTTCGCACCTACGAAACTACCGACCACCAGTTCCTGCGCCGCCGCGGGGAAATGCGATGGATATCGCGGCTTACCGAAGCCCTGGAGGATGACCGCTTCGTCCTCTATTCTCAGCCGATTGCGCCCGTACGCCGGGAGCTCAAACAGAAGGCGGAGATCCTCATCCGGCTGCGTGAATACGACGGCACCTTTGCAAATCCCGGCGAGTTCATTCCCGCCGCCGAGCGTTACAACCTCATGCCCCATATAGACCGCTGGGTCGTACGTAACATCCTACAATACGAGAAGCGCACCCGCGACTCCAACGGCCATTTCGAGACCTACTGCATAAACCTCTCGGCGTCCTCGGTCGTCGACGATTCATTCCTGGAGTTCATCATTCGAACCTTCGAGGAAACGGAGGCCGAACCGGCCAATTTCTGCTTCGAGCTGACCGAGACCACCGCGGTCGAAAACCTTTCCCGCGCGGTCGCGTTTATGAAGCGACTCAAGGCGATGGGAGTAACCTTTGCCCTCGACGATTTCGGCAACGGGTTCTCCTCCTTTGCCTATCTCAAGAACCTGCCGGTGGATTATCTCAAGATAGACGGTTCCTACGTGCAGGATATAGATCGTGATCCCATCGACAGGGCCATGGTCGAGGCGGTGAACAACATCGGCCACGTGATGGGCATGAGGACGATAGCGGAGTTCGTGAGTAACTCCGAGATCCGAAAGATTCTCGAGGAGATGGGCGTCGACTACGTTCAGGGCTTCGAGATTGCGCGACCAGGCCCCCTCGACGAATCCCACGCGAAGGTAGAAGCCGGCGCTCAGAGCACGAACTGACGATGAGCGAGCGCGCGGAGAGCCGCTCGGCAGCCGGGGTCGACTCCGAACTAAACGACACACATGTTTTCCTCTTCGGTCAGAAGCATGCGGGCAAGAGCACGTTAGGTAGCATTGTGGCCGAGCGCCTCCACATGGCCTTTCTCGACCTCGACGACCTCATCGTCGAGCTCGCCGCCCTCGATCACAGCCCTCCTGCTGAGAATGCGCGGGCGGTGTATCGGCGCCACGGGGCGCAAGGCTTTCGCGGCTTCGAAGCCCGGGCCGCTTCCCGCCTCGCCGAGCGGCTTGCGTGGGCTCCGGCAACGGTATGCGCCCTCGGTGGCGGAACCGTGCAAAACGATTCCGCCTACGAAGCGCTGGAAGCTCAGGGCCAGTTTGTGTATCTTCAGGTGGACACCGACGAGTTGTACCGGCGCGTCTCTATGACCGGCACGCCGGCGTTTCTCACCTCCGAGGATCCGGAGAGCGAGTTTCACCGTCTTGCCGTAGAGCGTGACCGCATTTACCGCCGTCGAGCGGATCTCGTCTGTGATCTCGACGCTCTCGGTCGCGACGCTGCGGCTGACGTCCTGGAGCGATATTTGCGGGAGAACGGTTTTGGCAGGCAGTAGCTTTGGACATCTTTTCCGCCTTACGACCTTTGGAGAATCCCACGGCGGCGCAGTCGGCGTCGTAGTTGACGGAGCGACCCCCGGGCTCGAAATATCCGAAGAGGAAATTCAGAAGCAGCTCGACCGGCGAAAACCCGGTCAGTCCGACGTCTCCACCCCGCGGAAGGAGCCGGACATCGTCAACATGCTTTCCGGCGTCTTCCAGGGGAAGACCACCGGTACCCCGATCCTCATGATCCTCTACAACAAGGACGCGGATCCTTCAGCCTACGATGAGATTCGCAAGCTCTACCGGCCGGGACATGCCGACTTTACCTACCTGCAAAAGTACGGCACGCGGGACTGGAGGGGCAGCGGGCGGGCGTCCGGCCGAGAGACCGCGGGACGTGTCGCCGCGGGCACCATCGCCCGAAAGCTTCTCGCCGGCCGTGGGGTTTCCGTCCTTGCGTATACCGTCCGGGCCGGCGGGATCAGCTGCGAAGCCTTTGATCCGGACGTCATCGAAAAGAACCCCATGCGGGCCTGCGACGCGGCAGCCGCCGAGCGCATGACCGCGCGGGTGGCTCGGTTAAAGGAGTCGGAGGACTCAATGGGGGGCACGGTCGAGTGCCGCGTGAGGGGCGTGCAACCCGGCCTCGGCGAGCCGGTGTTCGACAAGCTGGACGCTGAGCTCGCGCATGCGATGCTCTCGGTCGGCTCCGTGAAGGGAATAGAGTTCGGCGCCGGCTTCCGGGTAGCGGACATGAGTGGGAGCGAGCACAACGACCAGATGGACGCAGACGGTTTTCTGACCAACAACGCCGGAGGCATTATCGGGGGCATCTCTACCGGTAACGAAATCGTTTTCCGCGTCGCCGTAAAGCCCACATCCTCCATCGCGCAGGCTCAGAAAACGGTGGATCTAGACGGGGTTGAAAGAGTAATTCGCACGGAAGGGCGACACGACGCATGCATCTGCCCGCGTATCGTGCCGGTTGTGGAGGCCATGACCTGCCTGGTGCTCGAGGATCACTACAAGCGCCAGGCGGCCATGCATTCCTGATCTGCTGCTATCCGATTACCGATTACTCCTCTTCGGGAGAAAACTCATCCTTGGAGGCGCCACACATGGGACAGACCCAGTCTTCGGGAAGACTCTCGAAAGGGGTCCCGGCCTCGATGTCGCTGTCAGGATCACCCTCCTCGGGATCGTAGATGTAGCCACAGACTTCACAAACGTATCTTTGCATACGACTCTCCTTGGTGCCTGGTCGGTTGAAAAGTGTTTCGCAGAGAATAACATAATCAACTATGTTTGTGTAGAAAAAGCGAAGCCGTCCGCCCCGAGAAGCAGTGCCCGCTCGCGGCCGGCGTCGGGGTGTATGCCCAGCCGCGTAAGCGAAAAATCAAAGCGCACCGGGTCTTTCGGGTCGAGACGACGAAAAAATTCGGTGATCTCGAGCGCGGCCTTTCCGTCGGCGCTCTTGCGCGAGAGGATACCCAGCGTAGTGCAGATGCTATGCATGTGCGTGTCCATGGGAACCACAAGGCGAGAACTCGAAACTCGGGTCCAGCCACCCGGATCCACCTCATCGGCCCTGACCAGCCAGCGAAGGAACAGGTGCCAGCGCTTCGCCGCACTCCCCCGCTTTACCTGTGCGATAAGCAGCCCGTGGATGCCGCCGGCGTACTCAGAGAGCTCCTGCGAGAGGCCTCCGAGGGCCGGAACTACAGTGGCATCGGACGGAGAGAGATGCCGCAGGAACGCCTGCTCGAGGCTGCCGTTTCTTCGCCGGGCCTCCCCGATTGCGTAGAGAAAGTGAGATATCTCTTCAGGCCCGAAGAAGCGGTAGATGAAGCCCGCAAAACGCGCGCGGAGCTCGTCGAGGGAGCTCTGCTCCAGGACGGACGCCGGCCCCATGCCCCCACCGCCCGCACCGCCCGCAGTGGTCGCGCCCGGCCCCGATCCACAGCCGAGTCGCGCGAGCACGTCGGCGCAAATATCTAGAATGCCGTGGACGCGACCCAGGGCAAGAGATGCGCAGATGAGGGCCACGACCTCGCGATCCGCCGGACGGGAGTAGCGTAGCACCACCTCCAGCGGATCGGGGTGGATGTAGTGCGGTGAGTGGTAGCGGCGATACGCCTCGAATACGACGGCCTCCGCGCGGCCGGGCGCCATCGCGGCGGGGTCCGGCGCCACCGCACCCACCGGAGGGCGACTCATTTACACCAGGCCCCCACTGGGGTATGCTTCTGAGACATGCAGGAAATCGTCGCTTTCGTCGCGGATAACTTCTTTTGGATATTCATAGGCATACTACTCGTGAACGTGCTTCAACGCCGACATCAGGAGACCGCCGAAAAGAAGCGCTTTGCGACCCTCTACCTTGGTATCGCGGCGTTCTTCGTCTACACCGGCGCTCAAGCGCTTATCATGTACGAGCTTTCGCCGTACTACTTCGTGCCGATTCTAGCTCTGATAGTCGGAGTCGTGTACTACTATCGCGAGCATACCTTTCCGTTCCGCCTCCGCTGCGCGCGAAGCGGTAAACTCCTCAACTTCGAGACCATCCTCTTTCGGGATTCCAACATCCTCCCCGAGGCTGAAAACGGCGATTCACCGTCGGACCCGAAAGACGGCTGAAGTAACTGTACGCCGGGTTGGAGCGAACACGGTCACACCCTACCACCCGGCTTTCCGATATCCTTTTACGCCCGCCGAGTCATATGCACGGCCAGCAGCACCAGCCCTACTATAATGAGAAGCGCAGGCCAGTAGAGCGCCACCAGCTTCGAAAAGCTGCGGTCCACAATATCGAGGCTGAAAAGCAGAAAAACGAGCGATATGATGATGATGGCGACGCCGGGTACGGTGAAGCTCATTCGCGACCCCCAAGGGCGTCGGGAACCGTAGGCACACAGGCTCAGGCCCGTGATTGTCATGAATACCGGCCAGATGCTCGAGATGGCAACCGGGCTAAGCAACGTCTGCGCAAGTAGGAAGAAGAGCCCAAGCAACAGGGCAAACATGCCGATAAACACATTGGCGTCGCGCCGAGTGCGCATAAACCCAACGTAGAGAAAGCCCACACCGGCAAGGATAAGCAAGACCGGCCACAGGGCTTCCAGCCCCGGGATCAGGCCGAGATTCCACAGCAGGAGAATTACGCCGACGAGAATGAAGACGACGCTTGAGACCAGGAACTTGTTCGGATATCGCGGAGGCCCGATTCGGCTCACAACCGGTAGTTTAGCAGATAGCCCGCGCCTTGCCAACAATACCCGCGAATACTACAATGTCGCCGATATGAAGATGCGCGCCGTTGCCGTCGTACTTCTACTGATAGTCGCCCTGACGGGGTGTCGGACGCAGAATGACTACTATGTAGTCGGCACCGATGAGCAGAAAGAAGAGCTCCGGCAGCTCTTCGCACTTCTCGAGGACGAGCCCCGTCAACAGAGCCAGATGGTGCTCATCGAGGAGATCGCGGGTTACCTCATGCAGGCCGGTTATCCTGGTCGTATGAGAACCTTCCTCACAACCTTTGTGGAGCGCAACCCCGACCACCCGTATAACGCCTATTTTCTTCTTCTCGTCGCGAAACAGTACCGCGAATCCTCGCCGGAGATGTCACGGCACTATTACGAGCGGGTCGTTTCAAATTACGCCAACTTAACCGTCAACGGAACCTCCGTCCACTACAACGCGCTGCGTGAGCTCGTCCGACTCACCGAGGATCCTGCCGAGCGCCTGCGGCACTATCACGAGCTGGTCGACCGGTTCGCCGACAAGCTCGACCTCGGTGCCACGTACTACTACATGGCGCGAACCCACGAGGAGCTCGGCGAGTGGGATGAAGCCTACATCGACTACAAGAACTTCCTCGACTATCCCGAGACCGAGATCCTCGGTGCTCCGCATGCTCGCGAGCAGATATTGCGACGGGTGGCGTTCTACGACTCGTCGAAGACCTGGACGATGGACAGCCTCGACCGCCTGGTCGCTACCATCAAGAACGCGTTGTGGCGGCAGGATGCAAACCTTCTGCTGCGCTACAAAGCGGACTCCAACTTCTTTGCAATGTCATGGGAACAGGAAGAGACGGACTTCAACAGCCAGGGGCCTTTCAATATCGGCATCTTTCTCCAGCGCTCACGCGTGCGATTCGCAGACGACATCGACATAAACTCCAACGCACGCGAGGCCTACCTGCGGACTTGGGGATGGTCCCACCGCATTCGCACCTGGTACCTCTACTTCCGCCGCATTGATTTTCCGGCGGATCCCGACATCAACGGCGACTGGGAATGGGCGGGTATCTTCTTTGGCGACGCGCTTTAGGATCGCGGCGGTTTTTCTGACGTTCTCGGTACTTGCGTCCGCGGCGGTATTCGGGCAACGCATCGATGCCGAGCCGACGGTGACGAGCCGGATCGACTGGCTCTCGCGCAGCTTGCATATCGATATCCGGAGTCCGCTACCCGAGAACGGTCGGAATCACCCGGCAGCGGCGTACTCCGCCGAACAGAACATCCGCGCCGAGCTTCCCCGGATTCTGCAGCAAGAGGCGGCCGGCATTCGGGTTGACTCCCTGCACACCCTTGCTGAGCATTACGGTCAGAGTCCGAGACTCGCCGTAGATGTGGCCCGACTCTCCGATGACCTCGTGCTTACTTCAAACCGTCACACACCGGACCTTCGCGCACTGCAACTGAGTTATTCGCTTCAGCTCTACCCGAGCCTTGCACCGCTCTTCGTCGAGCACGAGCGCCCGGCCGAGCTTCCGCGTATCATTCCGTGGCGACCGAGTCGCGAGTTTACGGGCCTGATTGTCTACGCCCGCGGGCTGCTCCCCGTCCACGGGGAGGATCGAACCGCCCGCGCGCATCCCGCCCTCCTTCCCGACATCTACTCTCACGACGCGACCCGCGTCGTGCTCGAAACCGACCGGGTCAGGCCGGAGGTCATCAGCACTCGCGGACCAGTGGCATACGCGACGAGCGCAACGGACCCGATCGTGGAGGAACGTGTCGGCACGCGACCGATGCGCACGGTGGCTACGGGTCTGTTCGGCCGCTACGCCACCGATCCCATCATTTCCGCCGAAGACGCGGAGGTGTTCTTTTCCGAGCCGGCCAATCAGGAGCTCATCCGCGAGGGGCGAGTCGTCATCATCCTCGAGGAGTCCGCACTTGAAGAAACTGAGCTCGATTGACGATTCAGGCATACCTGTGGTCCAATAGCGCAACAACACAAGGAGAACCCCTGTGACTGCTCGTCATCTCAGTGTTTACATCGTCCTCTCGGTTTTCGTTTCGATACTCGGCGCCTGTGGCGGCGGGTCGCAGGGATCCGGCGTCGTGCTATGGCCCCCGGACGAGAGCACCCTCGAACACGGCATGGTTGTGACTATCACCGACAGCTCGGATGTCGAAGGAACCTACACCGTCAGCACCGGCGACGACGGCGAGCGCGAGACCGTGGCTCAGTGGCGCGTGGAGGTCTTCGGCAGCGAGGAACGGGCCCGAGAGTCTGCCGCGGAGCTCGAAGAGTACGCTGGGACCTTTGCCACAGCCGAGCGGCAGGCCCTCCCGGTGCGTGAGGAAGCAGACCGCACTTCGAATATTGTGTATCGCCTACGCGAGGGCGAGAGGGCCAAGGTGATCTCGCGAAGTGACCAGCCCTCGGACGAGGCCGGTTTTGTCGACTACTGGTACCAGGTGCTAACGCAGGACGGATCACGGGGCTGGGCATTCGGCTATTACCTCTCCGGAATCGAGGGATCAGACGGCGGGAGCGAGGAAAGCGGCACCATCGATGATCCACTACTCTCGCGATTTCTCTCCACCACATGGCGACCGGTGTACTTTGCCCGCATGCTCGATTCGGGGCGGATCGACCTCGAGCGCTTCCGCCCGGACTACGGGCTCTTTCCCGAGCCGGAGGAGAACCGTATCCGACTGAACCTCGAGGATCAGAGCGCCACCTTCGAGTACGGGGGATGGAGCCGCGGACGCTCCCGGGAGTTCGTTGCCCGTGGGACGCAGTTCTCGGTAATCGTGCGCTCGGAGAACAGCATTAGTATCCAGTACACCGTTGGCGATGGTGGATACAATATCGCGATGCAGAGCATCGAGCAGGACGTTGCCGAGGTGCGTCGGGAGGAACAGGAGCGCCGCGAAGAGCGGTACGCCTCGCTTCGCTCGCGGGGGAGCAGACTGGTGAGCAACGCCTACGGAAGCGTCCTGCTGCGCGATGAAGGCGCTTTCGAGTGGTCTCGGTACTCGCGGCTCGTACCCTCAGTCATTCCGGCTTCCGCGGGAGAGAGCGGCCGCATCCGCTTCGATCACTTCCTATCGGAAAGCCTTTCCGAGGGCTACGAGGGCGCGTTGTCATTCAGATTTGCCGGCGCCGAGAACCAACCGGTGGTGTTCCTCTACCAGTTCGTCTCCGGGGGGCTACGTCTTGCTCACGCGCCGGCGGAAAACATTCGTGACAAGACCGTGCTTCGCGAAAGCCTCTCGCCGGTCATAATCTTTTTCTCTTTCGAGGAAGGTGACTCGCCATGAGTCTCGTACAGCTCACCGACGTGACGGTTTCCTTTGGTGAGCGGACTGTTCTCGACGGGGTTAAGCTGTCACTGAGCCGCAACTCGCGCATCGCCCTAACCGGCGCGAACGGAAGCGGCAAGACCACCCTCATGCGCATCATCTCGGGCTACGTTCGCCCGGACGACGGAACGGTGGTGCGAAGTAGCGGGGCCCGCATCTCCTATCTCCCCCAGTCGGTTGAGCAATTCGGCGAACATACCGTGCGAGAAGAGGCTGAACGGGCGTTCAACTATCTGCGCGAACGCCTCTCGCGGCAAGAGGAGCTCGGTCACACCCTCGCTAAGACCACCGAGACCGACGACGAGGTCACGGACCTCCTGCACGAGTTTCACGAGATACAGGAGCTTATCGAGGATTCCGGATTTTACGACCGCGAGGCAAGGATCGATGAGGTGCTTCGCGGACTCGGGTTCCGCAGGCGGGCCTTCGAGTCCCCCGTCGCGGAGCTCTCGGCCGGCTGGCGTATGCGCGCGGCTCTCGCCCGGGTACTCCTCGAACACCCCGACCTCCTACTCCTCGACGAGCCGACGAACTACCTCGACATCGAAGCACGCGAGTGGCTCATGGAGTTCCTCTCGCGGTATCGCGGCGGATACCTCCTCGTTTCCCACGACCGCTACTTTCTCGATCGGGCCACCGATCACGTGGCGGAGCTCTTCATGGGGGACCTCCGCCTCTACACCGGAAACTTCTCGCAGTATGAAGTGCAGCGTGAGCGCGAGCTCGAGCAGTTACGCAAAGATTACGAGGCCCAGCAGGCCTACATCGAGCGCCTCGAGGCGTTCATAAACCGCTTTCGGTACAACGCTTCCAAGGCTTCGCTCGTGCAAAGCCGGATAAAGGAGCTCGAGAAAGTCGAGCCGATCGAGATCCCCGAGGGCCTCAAGCCCATGCACGTGGAGTTTCCTCAGCCTTCGCGCACCGGGCGAATCGTCGCCGAGCTCTCGGGACTCGAGAAGCGCTACGGGCCCAACGCGGTGTTCTCCGGCATTGACGTCCACATCGAGCGGGGTGAGAAGGTCGCCGTGGTCGGCCCGAACGGCGCGGGAAAATCTACCATGCTCCGCATCCTCGCCGCGCGCGACGAGAACTTCGGTGGAGAGCTCTCTTGGGGCACCGGCGTAAAGACCGCCTATTTCTCCCAGGACGAACCCGACGCCCTCGACTCCGAATGCAGCATCCTCGAGGAGGTCGAGCGGGACGCTCCTACTCAGATGGTTCCCCACCTGCGCGCTATGCTCGGCGCCTTTTTGTTTCGAGGGGACGACGTGTTCAAGCAGGTACATGTGCTCAGCGGAGGTGAGAGAAGCAGACTGATCCTCGTGAAAATGCTGTTACACCCCGCGAACCTCCTTGTGCTCGACGAGCCGACCAACCACCTCGACATGAGCTCCAAACGCGTGCTCGCCGATGCCCTTGGACGCTTCGAGGGAACGGTGGTCTTTGTCTCCCACGATCGCTACTTCATGCGCGACGTGGCAACCCGCGTGATCGAGCTCCACCGCGGTGATCAGAGCGAGCCGGCCGGGCTGCGGGATTTCAAGGACGGCTACGACTACTATCTGCGCCGCATTCGGGCTGAGGCGGCCGCGGGCGATCCGGCCGGGGGCCAGGCAGCCCAGGCCGGCGCGGACACGGGCGACGCAGCCGCGACCGACGCGGGCACGGGACGGCGCCCTGGAAAGGACAGCCGGGCCGGGAACGCCGGGGACCACCGGACGGCAGCCCGGCGGGGGGCGGCGGCCCCGCAGCAGGCGGCCCCGCAGCAGGCGCCGACGCGGGACTCGGCCGCGGCGCGGCAGGCGCCGACGAACCCTGAGCGGAACTGGGCCACCCAGAAGCAACAAAAGAGCCGTGCGCGAAAGCTCGAGAAGCAGGAGGGAGAAATCCTCGCGGAGATCGATCGCCTCGGGGCCGAACACGAGAGCGTACAGGAACAGCTGGCCCGCCCCGAGGTCTATGCCGATGGAGAACGGGTAAAGACGCTCACCACGCGCCTTGAGAGTATCGACGGCGACCGAAAGAAGCTCACCGAGCAGTGGGAGGAGCTTGCCGGCGAGCGAGAGCTCATCGAGGAGGAGCTCGGTGGGTGAGGCTGCGGCGCCACGCACGGGAGAGCGATTCCGCGAGTTTGCAGCCCGCCACATAGCCGGGCCCGTGTTTACCTCGGGGAGCCTTCCGGAGCGATGCTCAACCGACATGAGTATTTTCCGCAGAACACCCGCGGCGGTTGTTCGTGCCAGCGACGAATCCGATATCGCAGCAACCCTCGAGTTTGCCCGATCGGAAATGGTGCCGGTCACCGCGCGAGCCGGCGGCAGCAACACCGGCGGCGCGGCACTCACAAGCGGGATTGTACTCCTCTTCGACCGCAACGAGGCATGGAACCACCTCACCTACAATCCCGACACCGGGGAGGTCACCGCGGGACCGGCCGTGCGCCATGACGAGCTTCAGACACTTCTCCGGCAAAACGGGCGCATGCTTCCCTCCGACCCCTCGAGCGGTCCGTTGTCACGCATCGGTGGAAACATCGCAACGAAAGCGAGCGGCCCGCATGCGTTGAAGCACGGGGCCATCGATCGCTACCTCGAGGCTCTGCGAGTGATAACCGGCGACGGCCGCACGATCGCCACGGATAGACAACCGGAACTGCCGGCGCGATTCCGGGACGGCGTTGAGGAGATCAGCCGGCGAGCGCTCGAGGATAACGAGGTGCTCGAGCTACTTCGCCGGCGGCAGGAAATGAAGATCGCAAGCGGCTACAACCTCTTTGCCCTTCTCGAGGAAGACGCAAACCTGCGCCTGGCGCGGTTGTTTGCGGGCAGCGTCGGCACCCTGGGAATCGTCACCGAGGCCCGTCTGCAGACCGTCGCGGCGGAGGAAGGACGGACAACGGTCGAGGTATTCTTCGAGACCGCCGATGCGGCCGTCGGCGCCGCCTCTCGTGCCGTCGAGCTCGGCGCGGCCGCCTGCGAGTTTCTCAACCGGGAATGTATCCGTACTGTGCGTGCCGTGCACCCCGAACTCGCGATTCCGGAAGCAGGCTCGCTGCTGCTTCTGGAGTTCACCGGTGAGGGGCACCACGACGCGGCAGCCGCACTGGCCCAAGAGCTCAGCACACACAGTAGCCCGAGCCCACGGGTCTCCTCCGACCCCGAAGAGCAGGCCCGTTTGTGGGAAGTGCGAAAGCGGTTACTGTACATTGTGAAGAAACCCGGGCCGGACCGTGAGGCGCTGTCGGTTGTGAACGACGTAGGAGTGCCACAGAAGCGCCTCCCCGAGCTTGTAAACTTTGCCGAGGAGCTATTTGCACGGCACGGGCTCACCGCACCCATCTACGGGCACGCGGGAAGCGGAAACCTTCACATGCGGCCGGTTTTCGACCTGCGTGCAACAGACGTAATCAAGACCGTCGAGGATATAGCGGCGGAGATCTACGGTGAGGTGACCCGACTCGGTGGGACAGTCACCGCCGAGCATGGCATGGGACCGCTTCGCGCGCCCTACCTCGAGCTGGAATGGCCGGCGGGGGCGTTAAGCCTCATGCACGATCTCAAAGCGCTCTTCGACCCCGATGGCCTCCTGAACCCTGGTGCGCTGTTTCCCGCAGCGCACCGGCCCGCCTACCGCTTCGTTGCCCTGCCTCAAAGATTCCGGTAGGATGCGCCCATGGCTCGTATTTATTCCTGGAATGTAAACGGCATCCGTGCCGCTGCCCGCAAGGGCTTCTTCGACGTACTCACGAACTCCGACGCCGATATCTTCTGCGTACAGGAGACCAAGGCGCAGCCCGACCAGCTGAGCGAGGACTTCATTATCCCCGACGGATACCACAGTTACTGGAGCTCGGCCGAACGCAAGGGCTACAGCGGCGTTGCGGTATTCGCCCGCACGGAGCCGCTCTCGGTCTCACGGATGGAGATCCCACGATTCGACAGCGAGGGCCGTGCGCTCATCCTCGAATACCCGGATTTTACCCTCATAGGCGCGTACTTCCCTAACAGCCAGGAAGGCGGCAGGCGCCTCGACTACAAGCTCGACTTCTGCAACACCATCCACGGTATCTGTGATGAGCTTGACGCCGCCGGCAAACACATCGTGCTGTGCGGCGACTACAACATCGCCCACAAGCCTATAGACCTCGCGAACCCGAAGCAAAACGAAAAGAATGCCGGCTACCTGCCGGAGGAACGCGAGTGGATGGAGACGTTCACCGGCGCGGGCTACCTCGATACCTTTCGCATGTTCAACTCCGAGCCCGGCCACTACAGCTGGTGGACCTACCGCGCGAACGCCCGGGCACGGAATATCGGGTGGCGCATCGACTATCACTGCGTCAATGGCGCCGCGGCCCCCCGGGTCAAGAGCGCCGATATCCTGCCTGAGATCTACGGATCGGATCACTGTCCGGTCGTCCTCGAGCTCGACGAACCTCAATAAATCCCGTTACCGACGAGTAGTCGAGCGAAATACCCGGATATCCGCCCATCTTTCCTTTACCGTTCGAGGGTCGTGGGTATTATCTTCTCCATGACGTTATCGGCTGTGGAGGACAGACTCACATGCAACAGCAACGGATTCCGATATTTCCCCTCGGCGTGGTGCTTCTTCCTCGCATGCCGCTCCCCCTGCACATATTCGAAGAGCGGTACAAAGAGATGATCGCCCGCTGCATCGATGAGAGTGTTCCCTTCGGCATGGTCTACGCTTCCGGCTCCAAGCTCCAGTCGAGCGGATGCACCGCCCGAGTAGAACGGGTACTCGAGGAGTATGACGACGGTCGCTCCGACATTCTCACCTTCGGAGAAAGACGATTTCACATAGAACGGGTGTTCGAGGAGCGGTCCTACATGGAGGCGGAGGTCTCCTATTTCGATGATGCCGCCATGGACGGCGCCCGCGAGCACATTGGAGCGCTTGCGCAGACCGCCATCGAGCGCCTCGAGACGCTCGGCAGCCTCAGCGGTCACGAAATAGAGCGAGACCCGCTCGCGAGCCTCGACCCGCAGAGCTTGTCATTCATCATCGGCGCCTCGGGCGTGTTCACCCACGAGGACCGGCAGAGCTTTCTTGACATGCGCTCCACCGAGGAGCGACTCAGCGAGGAGGTCGGCCGACTTGAGCAGAGCATCGCCCAGCGGCAGATGATTCGCGACGCCCGCCGGACACTGGGCCTCAAGGGTGATCTCTCACACCTTCTAAACTGATTGACAACGCGGGATTCCCCTGCCTAGAATCTGTTAGGCGGTTGGGGGGACGCGAATCATGAATGAATATCAGAAACAAATTACCGAGCTCGATAGATCTATCTCGGAACGTGAAGCACGGATGGGCACGCTGCAGGCGGCGATCGGCCGCTACGTGCGTCAGCAGCGCAGCGACCTCGTAGAGCAACGACGCCTTCGCACCAGGGCAAAAGAAGCCGAGACCAGGCAAAAGGCACTCGATGAGGCCTCGGCGGACGCCGCGAGGCTCGAGCATCTACAGAATCGCCGGCAGGAGATACAAGAGCAAATTTCCGATGCCCAGGCCGAGGTCGACAGGATGGCGGAGGAAATCAAGCCCCTCTGCCGGGATGTCGGGAAAGCTGCGTTCAAGACCTACCGGGAAAATCCATTCGTCGATCCGGCCATCGAAGAAGTCTTCTCCTCCCTGCTCGAGCACGAGGAAGAGGTCAGAGAGCTCGACCGCCAGATCGGGGAGCAGGAGTCGGAGTTTGCTCAGCGCTCGGCCGTGGCAAAGCTCATGTCTCGTGGCCGGCTCGCGTTCCTCAAGGGTAAGAAGTCGGCGCGGGAAAATGCCCTGCCCCGACTTTACCGCGACACGGGCGAGGCAGTCTGCGCGACCAACTTCATCACGCGGGTTGAGGATTCGAGCCTCTCGGCAGCTGCCAAGCCCTACTTCCAGAAACAGGCAGAGATAGAGGATCTCGAGCAGCAGATTCAATCTCTTGAAGACGAGAAGCGCTCGGTCGTCGCCGAGCTCTCCGAGCTTACCGAGGGTGTGGGTGCGGAGCGTCGCGTCAAGAAGGCGAAGGAAAGCGCCGAGAGTGCGCTTCGAGAGCTTGACCGCGAGATCGGAGAGAAGTCCTTCACGGGGATAGACGGCGACCCGGACCTTCCCGACGACGTGCAGACGGCTCTTGAAGAACTGAAGAGCGCCCAAGAGACTCAGAACACCGAGCGAGACCGTCTGCGCCGGCTGAGAGCCGCCGTGGAGCTCGAAGAGGTCACCGCGTCCATTCCGAGGATCGAGCAGCAGATCAGCCGGCAAGAGCAGGACATCGCCGAGCGCCGAAGCCGCCTCGATGAACTCAAGCAGGACTTGGAGAACGCCGAGGCCGAAAAACGGCGCCTCGAGAAGGCGCGCGGACCGGCGGAGAACCTGTAGGCCGACGTGGCGGCAGCGTGAGCGAGCAGCAGAATCTGTTCCGGTCCGACGAATCCGAGGAGCCACTTGCCGCGCGGATGCGGCCGCGTAGCGTGGACGAGTTCGTCGGGCAAGATCACATACTCGGCGAGGGCCGTCTCCTGCGCCGCGCAATCCAGGCCGACATGCTCACCTCGGTCATTTTCGCAGGCCCGCCGGGGACCGGGAAAACCACCCTCGCCCGCGTCATCGCAAACACTACGAAAAGCAAGTTTCTCTCCCTCAACGCCGTCCTTTCGGGGGTAAAGGATGTGAGGGCGGCAATAGAGGAGGCGACGAGCTACCGCGAGCATTACGGGCGGCGTACGATTCTCTTCGTCGACGAGGTTCATCGCTGGAACAAGGCGCAGCAGGACGCGCTGTTACCCTGGGTGGAGAACGGCACCGTCATCCTCATCGGCGCAACTACGGAGAATCCCTTTTTTGAGGTCAACGCCGCTCTTGTCTCCCGTTCGCGGGTCTTTCAGCTCAAACCTCTGGGGGAGCCGGAGCTCTACCGCATCGCCAGGGACGCACTCGCCGACACCCGGCGCGGATACGGCGCCTTCGACGTGCAGATCGATGATGATGCTTTAGAGAACCTGGTGAGCGTTGCCGAGGGCGACGCGCGTTCACTTCTCAATGCTTTGCAGCTGGCGGTAGAAACCACACCGGACCAGTTTCCACCGCCGCCGGGTACCACGATCCACGTTACGCGCGAGGTTGCGGAGGACAGCATACAGCGCAAGGCCGTGCTCTACGACAAGGAAGGCGACTATCACTTCGACACCATCAGCGCCTTTATAAAGTCTCTCCGCGGCTCCGACCCAGACGCCGGCCTCTACTGGATGGGCCGGATGATCGCCGGCGGCGAGGATCCCCATTACATCTTTCGCCGAATGCTTATCCTCGCAAGTGAGGACGTCGGGCTCGCCGACCCCGAGGCGCTCGTAGCCGTGGAGGCGGCCGCTCGCGCGTTCGATCGCGTCGGAATGCCGGAGGGACAGTTTCACCTGGCGCAGGCGGCGCTTTATCTGGCCAACTGTCCCAAATCAAATTCCACCATGGGCTTTTTCGACGCGCTCAGCGCCGTGCAGGAGGAGCGCCAGGCGGAGGTGCCAAGACACTTGCGTGATGGGAGCCGGGACGCGAGGGGTTTTGGTCACGGCGACGGCTACCTCTATCCGCACGCCTATCGCGACCACTGGGTGGCCCAAAACTACTTGCCCGGCACGCTTCGCGACCGCGTGTTCTACCGCCCGTCGGATCAGGGCTGGGAGGGGAATGTGCGCGTGGAGGTACAGCGCCGCCGAGACATCCAGCTGTCGCTCATGACCGTCGAAGGCGAGGATGATGATGTGCTTACCTTCACGCCCACCGGCCGCACCCGCGAGAGGTGGCTTGCCCGGCTCGCCGAAGCCCGGGGGCACCTCCTCGCCGACGCCCGGGATAGGCTCACCGCCGGGCTCGCCCGCCACGACACCGTGCTCGTCGCCGGCGCCTCGCCCCTGCCCTTGCTGTGGGAGGCGGTGCGCCGCACCCCCGAGGGCGGTGTCTTCGCCGTCGTCTCCTCACCGCGCGCCCTCGAAGCGGCTCGTGCCCAGGCCACCGAGCTTTCCGAGATCGAGCGCCCGCAGATAGCCGATGCCGACATCGCAGAAGTACTCGGGGACGTGTGGAGCGGCACCTCCACCGCGGCCCGCGAGGGCGATGCGGCATCACCGGCAGCCGGCTGGCCGGAGCGCTTTGACCGCATTATCGGTCGAAACCTTCTCGGTCGCCGGACAGACCGGCGCGAGCTCCTCAGGCTCATCTGCGAACGGCTCGCCCCGGGCGGCCACCTCATTCTCGCCGAGAGCGTACCCGCGGCATTTCCGCGCCTCTCCGAGCTCGCCGCCAAGGCAAAAGCCACCGGCGCCCTGCAAGAAGCCGTAAAGCGGGCCGAGGCTCGACTCTTTGCCGACCCCGAAAGCCCGCTCTTCGCCTGGCAACCGGAGGACCTCGCCGCACTTGCCCGTGAGGCCGGCCTCGCCGAAGCGAGGGTGGAAACCCGGCAGTATGCCGACCAGCGGCGGCTCACCGAGGAGTATCTTCGTGCCTGGGTCTTCGGCCGCGACCGCTCGCAACAAGAGAGAGACGGCAACGCTGCCCGCGGATTGGCCGGAGCCGCTCAGACACACTCCTACGCGGCGTATCTCGCCGATGAACTTTCGCCAAAGGAGCGTGAAAAGCTTGTGTCTGCTCTTGGTGGTGTATTTGGCAGGGAACAAATCGAGTGGCCCACCACCGTCGCGTATCTCAAAAACTGGTGCGAAAAATGTTGAAAAGTTGCAATCAGCGGCGCAAAGGAGGGCGTAAGATGGGGTGGAGGGATCCACCATGCACACGACGCGCACGCTTATTGAATTGCCGGAGTTCTGCCCCAACCGCGCCTGCCGATTCCATGACCGTGCCCAGGCCGCCTCAGAGCGCTGGTACACCCGCTTCGGCCGCTTCCCCC
>JAAAOR010000024.1 GCA_009908735.1 Spirochaetota bacterium
TTCCCAATCACCTGCATCTGGAGTGGATAAAGAAGGCGGCGGATGCGGGGAAGCATATCCTCTGCGAGAAACCGCTCGGCCTCGACGCACGCGAGGTGGAGGAGGCCATCGCCCACTGCAGGAAACGCGGCGTACTTTTGATGGAGGCCTTCATGTATCGCTTTCACCCCCAGTGGCAGTACGCACGCGACCTCATCCGCACCGGCAACATCGGTACGCTCAACGCGGTGCAGGCGACCTTCTTTTACAAGAACACTGATCCTGCGAACATCAGGAACATCTACGATGCCGGCGGTGGCGGACTCTACGACATCGGATGCTACGCGGTATCCGCAGCTCGCTACCTCACTGGTCGTGAGCCCCGGCGCGTGGCATCGCTCATCGCGCGGCACCCCGAGTGGCGTATCGACATGCTGAGCTCGGCGGTACTCGATTTTGGCGGGCCTCAGGCGACTTTCACCGTCGGCACGCAGACCTTTGCCCACCAGCACGTGACCGCCCTCGGCTCAAGCGGAGTGATCGCGATTGAGATTCCGTTCAACACCCATCCGGATGTCCGCGTAGGCGTGCAGGTCACCGACAGCATCGGCACCCGACGGGTGACCTTCGGTCCCTTCGACCACTACCGCGGCGAGCTCGAGGCGTTCTCTCGCGCGATCCGTGATGGAGCGGAGACGGCGCCCACTCCCCCGCAGGATGCCCTCGAGAATCAGCGCGTTCTCGACGCCCTCTTTGCCTCGGAGAAATCAGGGGAGTGGGAATTGGTCGACGGCGGCGTCGGCTGATGAGCAGGGCAGATCAGGCTCCGGTCGGCCGGCTGTCGGTATTTGAGCCAAAAGGCCTTGGATCGCGCCTGAATATTTGACCTTACTTGTCAGGTTTATTACTCTTTATTTGGTAAGAGATTATCGATTTGGAGGCCACCATGGCAGACGCCAATATGCCGAGCATCGCGTTCTTCGACGCGAAACCATATGACCGAGAATACTTCAACCGGCTCAACGAGCACTACCGATTTCACATTACTTATTTCGACGGAAAGCTCTCGAGGGAAACGGCCCATATCAGCCGAGGCTACGATGCAGTCTGCGCGTTCGTGAACGACACGATCGATGCGGAAGTGGCCGCGATTCTGCGCGAGGGTGGGGTGAAGCTCGTAGTACTTCGCTGCTCGGGCTACAACAACGTGGATATCCCGAGCCTCGAACCGGACATTCACGTGGTTCGGGTTCCGGCATACTCGCCGCACGCGGTGGCCGAGTACGCCGTGACGCTGATGCTCACTTTGAATCGAAAAACTCACCGCGCGTTTTATCGGACCCGCGACAACAACTTCAGCCTCACCGGTCTCGTGGGTTTCGACATGCACGGCAAAACCGCCGGCATCATCGGCACGGGCAAAATCGGCCGGATCACCGCAGAGTTGCTGCGTTGCTTCGGGATGAACGTGCTCGCGCACGACCTCTACCCCAACCACGAGTGGGCGAAGCAGCACGGCGTCGAATACGTCGACGTCTCAGCGCTGTATCGCCGGTCAGACATCATCAGCCTCCACTGTCCGCTGACGCCTGAGAACCTCTATATGATCAACAAGGGCACGCTCAGCCTGATGAAACCCAACGTGATGATTGTAAACACCGGTCGCGGAAAGCTCATAAACAGCTCGGACCTTCTTGATGCGCTGAAGAACCGCTCCATAGCAAGTGCCGCCCTCGACGTCTACGAGGAGGAGACGCAGTACTTCTTCGAAGATCACTCTCAGCGGATCATGGAGGACGACGTGTTGGCCCGACTCATGACCTTCCCGAACGTGCTCGTCACGAGCCATCAGGCGTTCTTCACCCACGAGGCACTGGAAAATATCGCAGACACCACCCTCGAGAACACGCGCCTGTTTTTTGAGGAAGGGGCAATGCCGAATCAGGTGGAAGCGCCGTAAACGCGGGCCTTAAACAGGAACCGGATGTATGACCGATACCGAGCTTCAAGCCTATCTGCACGACCGCATTCCCATCACTCGGGCGATGGGATTCACAATCGCCGGCTCGGGTCCGGAGCGCATCTCTCTTGCGGTTCCGCTGTCGCTCAACGGTAACCACCAGGGAACCGCCTTTGGCGGGAGCATTTCCGCGGCGTTAACCACCGCCGCGTGGGCGTGCGTTCACATCGCGGCCGGCGCCCTCGATTCGAACGCGATCGTCGTTGTGCGCGACGGCACGACGCACTACGACCGGCCCCTGCACAGCGATTTCATCGCGGAGGCAGAGTTCCTGTCGGAACACGAGCGTCACAAAATGCAGCAGCGCTACGAGCGCTCCGGCAGGGTGAAAGTTCGACACAATGCCCGAATTCTGCATGCAGGCGAGGTTGCCGCGTCGTTTACGGGCAGCTTCGTGATCTTTGCCGCACCGACGTAGACGGCTTTACATCTTGCTTCCTCCACCTGTATCCTGTATTTTCTGAGTATAAACTTCAGCTATCGAGGTATAATTATGAAAGTTCGCTCTGCGATACGATATATGTTCATTTTGATGATGGCTACGATGCTCACGGCCATCGCCACACCCCTCTTCGCCGGCGGCCAGGGAGAGGACGATAGCGCCGAGGCGCTCGTTGGCTTCTTCGGTCCGCTCTCCGGAGACAACGCGCAGTACGGCCAAACGTTCCGAAACGCCATCGATCTCCACGTTGAACAAGTGAACGCCGAGGGAGGCATCGACGGGCGCATCGTGGTCGTGCGAGCGGAGGACGACCGCGCGACACCTCAGGAGGCGGCAAACGTGGCTCAGAACTTCGCCGCTAATCGTCGAATGCTTGCCGCGGTGGGAAGTTTCTCGAGCTCCGCATCCATGGCGGCCGCGCCCATTTTCGAGGAAAACGGCATGGTGCAGGTCAGCCCGACAAGTTCTCATCCGGACTTCGCGGGTATTGGCGAGCACATGTTCCGAATCGTTACCACCCAGGACGTCGAGGGTCCACTCAACGCGCAGTTCGTCGAGGAGCAGTTCAGCCCCGGGAGTGTCGCCGTGATCTACCGCCAGGACGATTGGGGTGCCTCGGCCAGCGAGTTTTTCATCGAGGAGGCGGAGGCCATGGGCATGGATATCGCGTTCTCACAGGCCGTTGTTCCCGGGACGAAGGATCTGCGCCCTCTCGTCACAGGGCTTAACTCCAGCGACGCCGATGTCCTTTACCTGGCGCTCTTCTACGCCGACGCGGCGACCCTTGCTCAGCAGATGCAGCAGGCGGGCCTCGAGATGCCGGTAGTGACGAACTCCTCCCTCTTCAATCCCCAGCTGATTGAGCTCGCGGGGGACGCGGTGGAGGGCTTTTACGTGCCGTCGAACTTCTCCCCGAACTCCGACCGAGCGGCGGCGGCGGATTTCGTCTCTGCCTATCGGGAGAAAACCGGGAACACCCCGGATCAGTTTGCCGCCCTCGCCTACGACGCCATCGGGGTGCTCACCTCCGGCATGCAGGATGCCGCCGAAAGTGGAGAGCTCACGCGAGAATCAATCCGCATCGCGCTCAGCAACCTCGAAGAGTACGAGGGGGCAACGGGCGTGCTTCAATTCGACGACGAGGGGAATGCCCTTCGGCAGAGCATGACCTGGCTCCGGATCGAGGACGGTGATTTCCGGGTAGTCGACTAAGGCCGGTCCGACATGTTGGGCGATCTCCTCGGGCATCTTACCAACGGTCTCGCCATAGGCAGTGTATACGCCCTCCTCGCACTGGGCTTTACGCTGGTGTTTGGTGTGGCCTACGTCATAAACTTTGCCCAGGGCTCGCTCTTCATGGTGGGCGGCTACCTGGCCTGGACCGGCGTGAGCGTCTTTGGGCTGCCTCTTGCCGTCGCCGGGGTGCTTTCGGTGATGTTGGTGACGCTCCTCGGAGTGACCATCGATATCGTGGGCCTGCGTCCACTTCGCCACGCGCCGCACATCGCCCCGCTCCTTTCCACCCTCGGCATTAGCCTCATTCTCGACCAGCTTGCCGAAATCGTGTGGTCACCCGATCCGAAGGCTTTCCCGAGCCCTCTCTCCGACCGGGTGCTCCGGTTCAACGGCGCCTTTTTCTCCGCCGTCGATCTGACCACGCTGTTGATCGGGCTCTTCGGCGTTGCGGCGCTGTGGATCTTCCTGAACCGCACATGGGCGGGAAGCGCGATCCGCGCGGGGGCGCAGGACCCAGACACCGCGGTGCAAATGGGAATCCGAGTGAACCGTGTAAGGACTATGGTCTTCGGCATTGCGGGGGCACTCGGCTCGCTCGGCGGCATCATGGCGGGCATGTACTACCAGAGCATATTCCCGACGATGGGTCTTCCCTTCGGTATCAAGGGTTTCGTCTCGGCGGTCATTGGGGGCATCGCGAGTGTTCCCGGGGCCATTGCCGGCGGGCTGCTGCTTGGCGTCCTCGAGGCTCTTACGGGCGGCTATATCGGCATGGCATATCGCGACATGATTGCCTACGCGCTGCTTTTAGTCGTGCTGCTGGTGAAGCCCCAAGGACTCTTCGGCAGTCGCCGTCTGGAGACCCTCGGTGGTCGGCAGGGGGCCGCGGGAGCTGTTCCAACTACCTCGCCGCTCGCGGCGAACTCGGTGGAGGCACGGCCGTGGGTGTTTAACCTCTCGGGTCGACAGTTCCTGCTTGTCGGCGCGATGGTTGCCCTGGTGCCGTTCTTCGCCGGGCCCTATGTACTCCGGGTTGGAGCTCTGAGCCTGATTTTTGCGCTCCTCTCGCTCAGCGTAAGTATGCTTGCCGGTACTGCCGGGCGCATATCGATCGGCCACGCAGCCTTCTGGGGTGTCGGCTCCTACGTCACGGCCATCTTTGCCAGCCGATACGGGCTGCCGCTGGAGATAGCGCTACTCGCGTCCGGTGCCCTTGCCGCATTTGCGGCCTTCCTCACGGCCATCCCGCTCACGCGACTCTCCGGCTTTGCCGTACTGCTGGGCAGCCTTGCGGTCGGTGAGATCTTCCGCCTCACCTTCTTGAACTGGATACCTGTTACCCGCGGACCAATGGGCATCTTCGGCATACCCAACCCCACGATGACGCTCGGAGGGATAGAGCTCGGTCTTGCCGGAAAGTTCTGGATGGCGCTGGTGCTTCTGGCGTTCGGCGTGTGGGTGGTCAGGCGCATGCAGGAATCGCTCATCGGGACGGCCTGGCGCTCCATCAGGGAAGACACCGTCGCGGCGCGCTCGTCCGGCGTGCCAATGTCACGCTACCTCAACATCGCCTTCGCCGTCAGCGGCTTTCTCGCCGGCATCGCGGGTAGCCAGTACGCCTATCTCGTGACGGTGATTCACCCCGATTCCTTCATGGTGATCTTTTCTATCACGCTGCTGACGATGGCGGTTATCGGTGGGCTGGGAAACCCCACCGGCGCCATTATCGGAGGGGTTGTGCTCAGCGCACTGCCCGAAGTACTACGCGGATTTGAAGATTACCGGATGGTGGCGTATGGACTGCTTCTGGTGCTCATCGTGCGTTTCAGGCCACGCGGACTCGTGGGGACGATGTGATGGCAGAGGAGAACTCGAGACGGGACACCGCTCACGAGGAGCGCCCGCTCAAGCTCACCGAGGTAACCAAGCACTTCGGCGGCATCCATGCAGTGGAAGCGGTGTCCACGCGCTTCGCGCCCGGGGAGATCACTGCGGTCGTCGGGCCCAACGGCGCGGGCAAAACAACCCTGCTTCAACTGATAACGGGGGTCATCAAGCCCGATCACGGGCAAATCCGGTTTGGAGAAACGGATATAACCGGGAAGCCGCCGGAGGCGGTCGCCGCCGAGGGCATCAGCCGGGCGTTTCAGACCTCGCGGGTATTCCCGGTGCTCTCGGTGTGGGATAGCGTCCGCGTGGGTGGGCTGCCCTTCGTGATTGGTGGCGGGCGCTACGGACGCCGGGTCACAGCGGTATCGGAAATCGCGACGGCACTCTTCGGCGGGCGAAGAATTGCGGCGCGTGAGCGTGAGCTCGATGCACGCACCGAAGCGACCCTAAAACTCTTCGGCGAACGGCTATGGCCGCGGCGAGATGACGCCGCGCAGAGTCTCTCCTACGCAAATCGCAGGCGGCTTGAGATCGCGCGGACGCTTGTGGCCGATCCGCTTGCGCTGCTCCTCGATGAGCCCACTGCCGGCATGAACCGTAGAGCTCATCGGCGAGATCCACAACAGCCGCCCCTGGATGACGATCCTGCTCATCGAGCACAAGATGAACGTCGTTCGGCGCATGGCCCGCCGGGCGATCGTCATGGATCACGGCACGGTCATTGCCGAGGGACCGCCGGAAGAGGTTCTCGACGATCCGCGCGTCATCGAAGCCTATCTCGGGAGGAATACCCGTGGGTGAGCAAGCGCTCGTAAGATTAAAGGAGATCGATATCTTCTATGGCCCGGTACAGGCGCTTTCCGGGGTGAGCCTCGAGGTACATGCCGGCGAGGTCGTGGCCGTCCTCGGCGGAAACGCGTCAGGGAAGTCCACCACCCTCAAGAGCGTGCTCGGACTCGTCACGCCCGTGCGAGGCGAAGTGCATCTGTTCGGCGAACGTGTGGATAGCCTCGAGCCACCTGAGCGCGTCGAGCGCGGAGTTGCCTCGGTGCCCGAAGGGCGAAGAATTTTTCCGGACATGACGGTGCGGGAGAACCTGGTCCTCGGTGGCTACGCAAGGCGACGGGACACGACGCGGCGCGAGCTTCGCGCCGAAGCCGAAGCCCAACTCGAGCGCTTTCCGCAACTCGCGAGCCGTCTCGATCAGCTCGGCGGGACGCTATCCGGCGGCGAGCAGCAGATGCTTGCCCTTGCCCGCGCCCTCATGCGGAAGCCACGACTGCTCTGCGTCGACGAGCCGTCCATGGGTCTCTCGCCGCGCTACGTCGACACCGTCTACGAGACTCTCTTCCGTCTCAGAGATGAAGGCCTGACTATTCTTATGGTAGAACAAAATGCAAACCTGGCACTCGAGCTCGCCCACCGGGCCTATATACTGAGCGGCGGGTACATTGCAAAAAGCGGTTCCGGGACGGATCTGCGACACGATCCCGAGGTCAAGCGCGCCTACCTCGGCGGATAGGGACGTCCTGCGACGCGGGCTCACCGGTGACCGGGGCCCGAAAGACAGTACCATTACAGGGAGGACGAGCCATGACGAAAATGGAACGCGTTGAAAGAACACTTGCCGGTACGGAAGTAGACCGGCCGCCGGTCTCTTTCTGGTATCACTTTGGTGTGCAGCATGAAGGGGGCGAGCGCATCGCCGATCTTTCGCTGAACTTCCTGCGCCACTACGACCTCGACTGGCTGAAGCTGATGAACGATTACTACTATCCCATGCCCGAGGGGCTCACCGAGGTCAGCAGCAAGGAGGATCTGGGGCGGATCAAGCCTTTTGCTCCTATGGAGAGCGACTGGCGAGAACAATTGAAAGCAATTGATATTCTCGCCCGGGAGCTCGACGGGGAGGCGTACATCATCGACACCGTCTTTGAGCCGTGGCAGGTCCTGCTTCGAAACTTGGCCGGAGAGCACCTTCCCCGCCTGGTGGCGGAAGAACCGGATGCGTTACTTACCGCACTCGATGTCATCACCGACAACGTGATTGCCTACAGCAAGGAAGCGCTGAGGCGGGGCTGTGCCGGCATATTCCTGTCGACCTTCGGCGCGGAGAGACAAATGCCCCGCGAGCAGTACCGGACGTTCGCGCTCCCCTTCGTGCGCCGGATACTCGAGGCGGTCAGGGACGACGGCTTTATGAACACGATGCACGTCCACGACTACGGTATCTTTACCGAGGACGTGGTGGGTTTGCCTGCCCACATCATCTCTTACGAAGACCGTGACGACTCTAACCCCTCCATACCCGAGATGAAAGAACGCTTCTCCGGAAGCATCATGGCAGGTCTTGATAAGCGCCGCATGACGCGCGTGACGCCTGCCGACGCGGTGCGAAACGCAAAGGAAGGCATGGAGCTCGGCGGCTCGAGCCGGTTCCTTCTCGCGCCTGGGTGCAGCTTCGAGACGTGGCTCTATCCCGAATCGGCGAAGCGGATGGTGGAGTACGTCAAGCGCAGCGCAACGTGAACATCTACTTCAGCGGCATGATCGGGTCGGGGAAAACGACCATCGGGGCCGCCTTCGCCGAGCGGCTCTCACTTCCCGTCTTCGACCTCGACCGTGAGATGGATACCGAGCTCGGGTATTCTTTCCACCGCCTGGTGCAGGAGCGGGGCTGGCTTCCCTTTCGCGAACTCGAGTACTCTATCTGCAAGCGTTTTGCGGGCATGAGCGGTGCCGTTTGCTGTCTCGGGGGCGGGACGGTACGCTACGAGTGGAACGTCGACCTGCTGCGCGCCTCCGGGATCACCATCTATCTCGAGGCAGCGCCGGACACTCTCATCGAGCGCGTACGCCTCGCCGACCGCCCCCGGGTCAACGCCGGCGCGACCCTCGAAGAAGATGTACACCGGATCTGGACCGAGCACCGGCAGAAGTACCTAGACGCTGCAGACGTCGTCTTCCGCTCCGATGAGGCCCCAATAGAGGAATCGGCCGACCGGCTCGTGGAGCTACTGCGAAGCCGGCCGGACGTATCACAACAACTCAAGTTTGGCCGCTAGGCTCGTAGTGGTCCACGTCACACACGAGATGCGCCTCATGACAGCTGTCGCACTGCTCTACATGGTGATGCTCCGCGAAGCTTTGCCAGTGCTCCTGCTGACTGGGCGTGAGAATGCCGGTGCCCTGGCAGAGTGGACAAGTGCTGTCGAGCGCCGAGAGAATGGCGCGGCGGATGAACTCGCTGCGGTTGCGGATGCCGGACATTGCCTCCGAAAGCGACTCGTCTACTTTAAAGGTGATGACCTCTTCTTTTTTCGTGTGTTTCATTGCTGCACCTCAGTGGTATCAGCGTGGAGTATATCAACGTGTGCAGTGTGAAGACAACATTCGGGTCGACGAGGCGAAGAGCTTGAGAGAGGCATGCAGTCGGAGGCCGGGGGCGACGCCATGCAGCGGATCCCGCATACCAACGAAACTGCTTGACCGCACACTCTGTGAGCCGTACCTTAATTGTAATCGTTCTTATTATTGATTTTTAGAGGAGGCAACAATGCAAACACTTGAAGGCCGAAAGACAGGAACTGATGTGGGACTCGCAAACGAGGCGACCGAGACGGTTGCGGCGGGACTGAACCGGTATCTCTCCGAGCTCCATGTGCTCTATGGAAAACTTCATAACTTTCATTGGAATATCGAGGGAGAAAGCTTCTATACGCTGCACGAGGAGCTTCAAAGCCTGTATGAAGCGGTTGCCGAGGAAACTGACGACGTTGCCGAGCGAGCCCTCAAGATTGGCCATCGGCCGGTGGCGCGCCTTGCCGACTATGTCGCCGCCGCTCAGCTCGAGGAGGCGGAAAGCCGCCGCTACACGGGTCAAGAGATCGCCACTACCCTCATCAAGGATTACCGCTATATCGTCAGCGTCCTTCGCGACCTCATCAAGATTGCGCAGGAAAACGGCGATGAGGGCACTGCCGACGATGCAGTTGGCTGGTTGAAGGACAAGGAAAAGGCAACCTGGATGCTCACCGCCTACACCGGCTAAGCGTCCGAAAACGAAGCAGGTAAGAACCCCAGAGCCCCGCGCGAAACGCGCGGGGCTAATTTTTGCCCTCGAGACACCTCCGCCCATAACCTCGCCTTCCACATGGTACATCAGTTGGGGCACAACCACGGGGAGGCCCTGTAGGTGCCCTTTCTCTTTCCGGGAGTACACGTGCCTCGCCCCCGTGTGGTTGACTATGGTAATACTCTGTGTTACTTTCCGGCAAGTGACATTATTTACGGGAGGAAACAATGGGGATTCTTTCGATCAGAAAGACACTGATTCTTATTCTTTCAATGATGGTGATTGTTTCTCTTGGCGTAGCCTGGGCGGGCGGCGCCGGAGAAAGCGACGCGCATCAGCATGAGGAAGCTGAGGACCATCACGAGGACGAACATGGAGAGGAACATCATGACGACCACGATCATGATGCCGATCACGATCATGATCACGAGGACGACCATCATCATGAGGGTGAGATGTCTCTTCCGCATATCGAGCCCGCGGACCTCGGCGACGGAGCGTCGCTGCAAGTCGTCGCCTCGACGAGCATAGTAGGAGACGTAGTGCGGCAGGTGGCAGGCTCGGCAGCAACGGTGGATATTCTCATGCGGCGGGGTCAGAGCCCTCACGCCTATGAGCCCACCCCCCGGGAGATGGCACGCGTGGAAGAGTCCTACGTCGTATTCGTGAACGGTCTCGATCTCGAAGAGACACTGATGAACTCAATCGAGGACGTCGCCGGGTCCTACGTCGTTCCCGTCTCAGCGGGCATAACGGTGATAGGCGCCGAGGACGAGCACGATCATGGCGAGGATCACGATGAAGCCGGCGACGATCACGACCACGCCGGCGGCGACCCGCACTTTTGGTTCGACCCCACGAACGTCATTACATGGACGGAGAACATCGCCGAGGCCCTGAGCGAGGCCGACCCTTCCAATCGCTCCACCTACGAGGCGAATCGCGACGCCTACATCGCTGAGCTGGAAGCCCTGGACCTCGAAATTCGGCAGCAGGTCTCCTCCATCCCCCGCGCCCGCCGCAAGCTGGTCGTTGATCACGTGGCGCTCACGTATTTTGCCGATGAGTACGGATTCGAGATCATCGGAGAGGTCATTCCAAGTGCAACCGACCAAACAGAGCCGTCGGCGCGACACATTGCGAGCCTGACGGAGGTCATGCGGGAGGAAGACACAGGTGCCATTTTCGTCGGTGGAACCGCCGGCAGAGGTTTGCGAAATCTGGTAGACTCCGTAGCCAATGAAGTGGGCCAAGACATACAGATCGTGGAGCTCCTCACGGGGTCCCTGGCCTCGGAGGGCAGTCGCGGAGACTCCTATCTGGAGTTCGTTCGCTTCAACACCGAGCAAATCGTCTCGGCGCTGACTCGCTAGGAGCAAAGTCTTTAGGAACTGATCGCGTGCAAATACTTCAGAAGCTTAACTACGGCGGACGATGCGGTACCCCTGCGGTGCCGCACTCCGCCGCTCTTACAGTCACTCACCTTCGGTTTCGCTATCCCGGCTCGGATGCGGAGGTGCTCGACGATGTGTCCTTGTCGGTCGATCCGGGAGAGCGTGTTGCGCTCGTCGGTCCAAACGGTGCCGGCAAATCTACGCTGCTACACCTCATCCTCGGTATGGAAACGGGACACTCGGGCCACATCGAGGTCTACGGGAACCCGGCTCACAAGTGTCGCCATCGGGTGGCGATCGTGCCGCAACGGTCGACGGTAGACTGGCGGTTTCCCGTCACGGTGCGCCAAGTGGTAATGATGGGGCGCTACGTTCACCTGGGGTGGCTCCGGCGACCCCGCCGAGAGGATCAAGTCCGGGTGGAGGATGCCCTCGAGACCATGGGGATCAGCGATCTGGCGGAGCGACAGGTGGGAGAGCTCTCAGGCGGACAACAGCAGCGCGTCATGCTTGCCCGAACCCTTGCGCATGATGCGGATCTACTGATCCTCGACGAGCCGTTGAACCACGTTGACCTATCAACCCAGGAGCTCATCTTTCACACCCTCGAAAAACTCACCGCCGCCGGTAAGGCGGTCATCGTAAGCACCCACGACCTCGGCGTCTTGACGGTTCATTTCTCTCGCGCCGTCTTCATGGACCGAAGGATAATCGCGGACGGAGATGTCGAGGACGTAATAACCCCCCAGACGATTGCAGAGGCATACGGATTCGAATTCCATAAGGACTACACACCGTGATGGAGCTTATCCTTGAACCTCTCTCCTACGCGTTTGTCTTGCGGGGCCTCGCGGCAGGGATGCTTGCCGCTCTCTCCTGCGCGCTACTCAGCGCATTCGTCGTGTGGCGTGGCATGGCCTTCCTGGGCAGCGCGCTTGCCCACGCAATACTCCCCGGAATCGTCCTTGCTTTCGCGCTCGGATTCAGCCTATTCTTCGGCGCTCTCGGCGCCGCGATCGTTGCGGTCGTGCTCATCGGCGCGATTTCGGGACAGCGGCGGCTGAAGGAGGACACGGCCATCGGCATCGTCTTCTCCGGTTTCTTTGCCCTCGGCGTACTCGTTATGAGTAAGATCACAACCTACCAGGATCTCGGAAACATTCTGTTCGGAAATATCCTCGGGGTGGCCTCTTCCGATCTGGTTATCATGTCGGTGGTAGTACTGATCACCGTCGTGGTACTGGCAGGTTCCTACAAAGAGTTGGTGGTTACCTCCTTCGACCCGGCGCACTCAGTCGCGATTGGCCTCTCGCCCTCGGCCATACGGTATCTGCTTCTCCTTCTCCTTGCCCTGACCACCGTGGTCGCTATTCAGACCGTCGGGGTTATTCTCGTGCTCTCGCTTCTCGTTACCCCCGGGGCGGCGGCCTCCATGCTCTCCAAGCGCCTGCGGATCATCACGATACTGTCCGTCCTGATGTCTCTTGCAGCCACGCTCATCGGCTTCTACGTCTCCTACTACGCGGACGTCGCATCCGGCCCGGCCATCGTATTGACTTTGACACTGTTTTTCGGCGTCACGTTCGCCTCCGCTCAGATCAGACTTAGACGGAGACGCGTCGCTTTCGGTGGACAATCCTCATAGTCCGAGATGAGCATCCCGTAACGATCTCTTACCCTTCCTCGGCAAACACCCCTGCGGGCGATACGACCAGCTCCGTCACCGCCACTGCCGTGACCGTGTCTTGCGGGCCAAAGACGCCGAAATAGCACAGCGCATCGGTCGGAAAGGATCGCGACTCAGCCCAGCGTCCATTGCTACTGTAGCGCCAGGATCGGCGCATAACGGCAGCCGATCTCGCGCTTGCGCCGGAAGGTTACTTTTCCTATAGTTTATCAGGCGGATGAACGGAAACTACGGAATGGGGGAATTGCATCCCGCTGGGAACGCGGAACTTTGACGTATTTCTTGGGATGCCATGGGTAGTCATTAACTCATCAACCTGACGCGATATGGAGCTGCTGGATTGGCATCGCGTGGCGTACGGCGAATTTGCATTTGCCACGGCCACACTCATCATTGTACCGTTGCTGTTGCTGCTGGCATCGATCCGCGTGCCCGAGGCACGCGTACGCATGCTGGCCTACTGGCGGGCGGCCGCACTGCTGGGCATCACCGTGTATCTCTGGATTGCAGAGATGCCCATGGGTTTCATAACCGGCGTGGCTGCCAGGGCGATCATTCCGCTGGTGCTGTGGCGCGGCGACGTAGGCGCGACCTGGAGTACGGCACTGCCTGCGCCCGACTCATGGCAGGCCCGTGTGTATCGCCTTTGGTGGTACTTTGTTGTGGTTTACTCGGCCGCCGGACTCCTGTCGATGCTCCCTCTGTTATCGTGCGCATTTACCGGAGGTGTCGCCGCATCGTGCCGGGCATGGTACGGCCCACCCCAAGCGTATGCCTCCCTCTTCCACCCGAATGCCGACTGGTGGATGCTCGGACGATGGGCATGGGTGGCACTCAGCATGTATAGCATCTATCTGGCGGCAACGATCTACCGCTTGCGTCGGCGCAAATCGTGGCGCCGGCTGTCGAAGTAGCCGGCAGAACAGGAATTGTGGTTACATGCCTCAAATTAACATGAGTACAGGGCGTGCCGATGTGTTGCATCGGGCTGTTCCAAGCCGAGACAAACCGACCGAGAGGTCTCCGGCGAGGACTGGACGCTGTAGAGTACGCTACGCTGGGGTGGGTAGACTGTTTCAACAACCGGAGGAGCGTCCGGGCGGATCCAAGACGCGGCAGGTCGCAAACCGCTAATACGGAGCGCCACAGAAGGCCTACCCGCGGCGGACCGTCCTGACACCTTCGCTTCCGGATTGCTTCGGTATACGAAGCCGCTACGCAAGTTCGACGTGCTCGAAACCGTTGGTCTCGGTGTCGTAGATTCCGTAGCTTGGATCACCAAAGCGGCCCATTATTTCCCCGGGATTTGCCCAAAGGGTCGTGCCGAGAGTCTGGATGTTCCGCGTGTGATCGTGACCGCTGAAGACCGCGTCGTAGGCGCCGCTCTGCGCCAGGCGGCGGGCGACATCCGGGTAATGATTGAGCGCGACATGCCGGCCGCCGAGCTCGAGCTCGGCGAGATGCGCGTAGAGCGTCACATGAGCCATCCCGCCGGCAATCTGCGACAACAAAAATTGATCGCCGTCATTGTTGCCGAATATCGCATGAAGGGCCCCTGAGAAGCCATCGCCCATCTGCTTCAGGGTAAACGGCGCGCAAAAGTCGCCGAGAAATAGCAACGTCTCGAGTCCACGGTTGCGGATGTCGGTTAGCGCTCGTTCGAGATTCCCGAGATTGTCATGTATGTCGCTGGTTACTGCAATTCGCATCGTTACGCGCTCCTTAGTCGGTTTCAGTCGCTACCGACAGCCTATGGAGTTGGGGCCACGGGCGTCAACCACGGGAATACCCCATGGTTTTTTGCCGAATAGTTGCTACATTGGGGGCAGAGATGACCCAGGACCAGAATCCCGCCGATGACGGCCTCTACCGACGGCTGCTTGCAGAAGGCACCCCCGCTGATCAAATAGATCAGGTCTACCGTAAGCTCAGGGAAAAGGGCTACGGGGAAGAGGCGGCCCGCGTAAGAGTCGAGCGGGAGATGCGCCGCATGCACGAGCGAAACCGCCTCGAGGAGCGGCGGCGGGGAAAGCAACGTCCCGAGGAAGACAGCAATCGGCCGGGGGCCGGCGATCGTGGCGCCGACGGCCCGCAGCGCAGCGTCCCATCCTCGTCGGCTTCTTCGTCGTCTTCCTTGTCGTCGCCCTCACGTCCCCAGAACCGACGCAGCCAGGACTGGTTTCCGGTCGTGTCCCCCGAGCTCCGTCGTCGGGTCAACCGCTGGGCTCATCACCACAAGCTTCTCGCGGTCGGGCTTCGCGAGCGGTTCAACGACTTCCTCACCTTCTTTCGGGCGGACGTACCCGACTACGTGAGCCCGCGGCTCCTGCGCTACCTTGCTCGACCATCGACGGCGAGAAGCGCGAACCCGTACGAGTACAGCCTGCGCGAGACCCTCGACGCCCTCCGCGCGGCCTCCGGCACCTTCCTTGCACGCCCGGGCCATGACGACACCGCCCGGGCGGTTACCGACGCCCTTCGACGCCGCGATCCGCTCGCGGCCGAGTTTTTGGAGACTTTCTTCGACGTCAGCCGGGAAACGCGCACAGCACTGCGCTACCTCGAGCTCAACTTGCAGCGAGGACGTCGCGTCACCGCCGGCGAGCTTGCGCGCATCGCACGCGAGGTCTACCGCGTATCGCTTCGAACCCAGCGGGTCTCAGCGGCCAAAACCGCGGAGATCCTCACCCTTGCCCGGGATGTCGCGCTTGCCTACCGCGCAGCCCCGGCGGCACGGCTCGATGATGCCGAGGCGGTGCTTCGTATCGCCATCGACAACCTGGCCCGATTTCGCACCGAGCTCTACCCGATTGCGCTCAAGGGCGTGGGTAGATTCTACGAGCCAGGCGAGACCTCGGAGGCCAAGTGGAAGACCCTCCTCGACTTCGCATCGCTTCGCCCCGAAAAAGTACTCGACCCGGGAACGTTTTACGAGGCGGAGACAAAACGGCGGGAAACGGAGCTGGCCGAGAAGCAGAAGCGCGAGCTCGAGTGGCTGGAGAGGGGTAAAGACGAGGAGTTCTCACAGAGGTTTGCCGGTATCCTCGGGGTGCTCGCAGTTTTATTTCCACGCTCAGACATCGAACACCTCGAGGGAATGCCCTATCTCCTTCCCTACTTCGATGCAAATGTCTACACGCAGCGGCTGCCTTTTTCACATCACATGCATAACGTGGAGTCGGTTGCCGCCTCGGATCCGGTTCAGCCACTGCTCGTCCTCCATCGAATCCTCGATGACCTCGTCGGATCGGTACAGCCCGAGGCGCTGGAGAAGATTACAAGCCGCGATGGTATCGCGGATCGGGTGCGGGACACTATCGGCGGGTGGCAGGCGGTCTATGCGGAGCTCTTCGACCGCTATCTGCGCGCGCTCACGAACTATCGCAAGGGGATGGAGGATTCCGGGCGCGGAAATGATTTTCGAAGCAGCTCGATGGCACGAAGCCTCGAGGAAGAGATCAATCAGCTGAGAAATCTGCTCATCCGCGATTACGGCCATACCCTGGACCGCACGACAGGGGTGAACACGAGTGGCCCCCGTGTCCACGAGCTTGCAGGCAAGCTTCAAGGTGAGCTTGCGGAGATCGCCGAGGATCTGAACCAGGACTTGCTCACGCGAACCGATCCCCTGGGCAAACGGGTCTACGAAGGGCTCGGCCGGGAAGACGCGGTCGATCTCGAACCGCAGGCTACTCGCAGCCCCGAAGCCCGCCCAGCCGCACGGCAGATCAGGCGCTACATTGAGGCCAAATACGGGACCGAACCGGGCAACCTTCCGCGGTTGTCACAGCTTTTCTTCCTCGACGTCCTTCGCGGCCTCACCGATATGTACGCGTATCTCACCAATGACGAAAACAGCTTCCTCAGAGCCGCCGGGGAGCGCATCGTGCTACCGAACGAACGTGAGGCAGAGGCGTGGAAACAGGAGTCGCAGACGCCGGGCGGATCGGCGGAGAGGCGACTGCAGATTCGCCTCTCGGAACAACTCGAGGCAGAGTATACCGACGGGTTAACCGGACTCAAGAACAAGAACTTCTTCATCCGGGAGCTGCCGAAATCCTTCGAGGAGGCAAAACGCAAAGAGCGCGAGACCTCGCTTATTATGCTCGACATTGACCACTTCAAGTGGATAAACGACAACCTCGGTCACCAGAAAGGTGATACGATCCTTCAAGATATCGCGCACAGTATCAGCGAGAATAGCCGCGGCACCTACGACCGCGCCGTCCGCTACGGAGGGGAAGAGTTTATCCTCTTCGTCCAGGCCTCCCTGCACTCCGCGGTCTTGCTCGCAGAGCGCCTGCGTCATCTGCAGGAAAAGCGCGTCGGCGAAAGCGAGCTCTACGAGCCCGTCCGCGGTGTCGCGGAGCAGAATGCCGGTATCTGCGGCACATTCTCCATCGGTGTGGTGGGAGGCGGCTCATACGAGAGTCTCGACGACGCGGTGGAGCACGCCGACCGGGCCCTATACCGGGCGAAGGAACGTCGAAACAGCGTGGTCCTCGAGCCCGACGCGACGACTCACGAGCTCATGAGCTATGAGCACTACCTGAGGACGGTGCGGGCGAAGGAATGACGGCCGACCGTGCAGACGGCGGCCGTTCGTCGCCGCGGCCGTTTCGCCCCGCATTCGTTCAGGTCGACGGAAGGAAATCCTCGCGTTGTGGCGAGAATACATCAACCACAAGCGTGTCCTCGAGGGCGGTGACCTCGTGCCCGGTATCGCCGGGAACGTAGGCGGAGTCTCCCCCCGCAAGCTCACCCGTCTCCGCTCCTATCCGGTACGAAACGCGTCCGTGGATAACGTAGGTGATCTGCTCGTGCGGATGTTGATGCTCCGGAGCCACGGATCCCTCGGGCAGGTGCACCTGCACCGCCATCAGTCCGCCGCCGTAGGCTGCGAGTCGTTTGGTGAGAGACCCGAAGAGTGTTTCGGGTTCGCTGTCGGAAAGCTTGAAGAACGGCATGCAAGTCCTCCTGCCCTGTCATATCCCCGACAGGCACCGAGGTCAAGACCGAGAAAGCGGGAACAGCCGGGGTGGGAGACGCTGTGCGGACTGCTCCCCGCTCTTGGACGCGTCGGCGGTCTTTCAGTACACTAGAGCTATGGCAATGAGTATTCTCATGACCGTTCTCGGCTCCGCGGCGGTTATCGCGGGTTTCATCGGATGTATTGTCCCCGTACTCCCGGGGCCCATCGTGAGCTATCTGGCGATCGTGCTTATATCCCTTGCGGGGGGATGGGATCTCTACGCTCTCTCGACCCTCATCATCCTTGCCGTGCTGGCTATAGGAACAACCGTGATGGATTCGCTGCTGCCGGCTATGAGCTCGAGGCGCGCAGGCGCGGGCCGGGCTGGTGTCTGGGGGAGCGTTCTCGGGATGCTCATCGGCACGATCTTCTTTCCGCCGTTCGGGATGATACTCGGCGCTTTTCTCGGGGCGCTCGCCTTTGAGATCATTTTCAACCCTGAAAATCGCCGGCCTTTGAAGGCCGCCATGGGGGTCTTCAAAGGCACGGTGCTCGCAACCCTGCTCAAGCTACTTGCAGCGGGTATCATCGGTTTCTACTTCGTGCGCGGAAGCGTGCGAACCTTCTCGGCGCTCTAAAGCGGATGTCCGGGATGGAGGCGACGCGGAGCTTAACGGCCGCCCTCGAGCCCCCCGCGGGCATCGGGGGCAAAGTTTCCGTCACGGGCCGCCCACACGTCCCGGTGTACGGCAAAAAACTCACTAAGCATCATCGCCGTCGCGCCCCACACGTCTACTTCCCCGAGGCCGTAGGCGGGCACGTGCAACGGCGTGCCGCGCGCGTCCACGGTGCGGTACTCGTGTCCGGCCATGAGCTCCTCCACGGCGGCAATCACGATGCGCGTCACTTCAGACGGATTCGGCGAAAACGATGCCGGATCGCCGGTGTAGGCGCCGACGACCGGCGTGATTCGGTAATTGCTCACCCAGATGTAGAGCGGCGTTAGCGTGCCGAGCACGTCCACTTGCTGCGGCACTGCGGCTATTTCCTCCTCCGCCTCCCGCAGTGCGGTACCCGTGGGAAACTCATCGCCCTCCTCGAAACCACCGCCCGGCAGGCCGATCTGCCCGCCGTGGGTACCGCCGTCATCGGCCCGAACGATGAGCGGGAGTTCCGGGCCCATCCCGCGGTCGAGGAGGATGATGAGCACCGCACCGTGCCTTGCATCATGCGGTTCCGCCTCGTACCCCACCGTCAGCCGCCCGTGAGGGGCCATCAGACGCTGCGCCTCGAGTCCCGGCAGTCCCGAGGTCAGCCGCGCGCGCAGCCGTGATATGTATTCGTTGAAATGCACTGATGCGAAGTATACCGCTCAAATCCACCGGCGGCGACGGAACAGCAGAACCATGACCACCGCAATAAAGGCCATCACCCCGAGTACCGTGAAATACCCGTAGCGCCAGGAGAGCTCCGGCATGTGAGCGAAGTTCATTCCATAGATCCCGGCAATGAAAGTGAGCGGAATGAAAATAGACGCGATCACCGTGAGAGTCTTCATGACAACGTTAAGGTTGGTGCTCGACCGTGAGGCGAGAAGCTCCGTCACGGCCGCGATATGGTCGCGCAGAACTTCAAATGTCTCGAGCACCCCGACACCGTTGCCCTGGAGGTCGGCGAGGAACGGCCGCATGTCCTCGGTGATGAGATCGGATCCCGCGCTCTTGAGGCCGGCAAGAACACTTCTCAGCGGCCAGATAAGGCGTCTGAGGTCGATGAGCTCACGTCGTAAGCCGTAGATGCGATCATCGTTTGCCCTGTCATGCAGGGTGTCCTCCTCGAGGTGCACGATTTCCTCGTCGATATGCTCGAGCACGGGATAGTAGTTGTCTACGACCACATCGAGGAGCGCGAAGGCCAGGTAGTCCGCGCCCATCCGCCTGATACGCCCTCCGCCTCCGGAAATACGGCGACGCAGCGGCTCGAGCACGTCCCCGGCGCGCTGCTGCACGGTTATTACGAGAGCGTCAAAAAGCAGGAGTGAAACCTGTTCCTCACGGATTTCACGTTCCGCCTCACTCCACGAGAGCATGGTAAAAACCACGAAGAGGTAGTGGCCGTAGTCCTCGAAGGTCGGCCGGTGGCCGCTCGTCTGCATGTCTTCGAGCACGAGCGGATGAATGGAAAGGGCCTCGGCCATCCGCTCGAGATCACGCTTCCCCGGCACACCGTCCAGATTTACCCAGGTCACGCCCCATCGGTCCTTGAGAGCGGCGTCGATGTCGGCCGGTTCGTCGGCAAGAACACGGCGCGCGTCGTAGCGATATCGGGAGATCCGGACTTCGCCGGCCTCCCTCGGAGTCTCGAGTTGACCGGGGGGCGCACCGATCTGGCCAGGTTTTCGCCTTCGTAGTTTCATTGCCTTCTCCTTTGACGTCGTCCGTCGCCGCCACCATGATACCACGGCGTAGGCGACGGCGCAGGCCAGGGCGTGGCGGCCGGCGCAGAGCACTTTTTGACTTATTCGCTCAGCATATCTAAATTCTCCTTCGGACCTGGAGGTATATCATGAACCGTCTACGCTCGTTCGTACTGCTATTCTCAGTTTTCTTGCTGCTTCTCGCCTTCGGCGGACAACTCGCGGCGCAGGAGGAAGCAAAAGCCACGTTTGCCGGCGGATGTTTCTGGTGCATGGAGCCCCCCTACGACAAGCTTGACGGGGTGATATCCACCGTTCCCGGCTACTCCGGCGGTGACGTGGAGGACCCGAGCTATCAGGAAGTCGTCCGCGGCAACACAGGTCACCTCGAAGTGATACAGGTCACCTATGACCCCTCCGTTGTCAGCTACGAGGATCTTCTCGAGACCTTTTGGGTGAATATCGATCCACTGGACGGCGGCGGGCAGTTCTGCGATCGCGGCGAGCAGTATACCACCGCCATCTTTTATCACGATGAGGAGCAGCGGCGCATTGCCGAGGAAAGCCGGCAAGAGGTTGCGGAATCAAACGACTTCGGCATGCGACGTATCCAAACCGACATCCGTCCGCTCGAAGAGTTCTATCGAGCCGAAGAATACCATCAGGATTACTACCAAAAGAATCCGCTGCGCTACAGGCTCTATTACACTGGCTGCGGACGCGGCCAGCGACTCGAGGAACTGTGGGAAAGCTAAAGCCCTTCCCGCGATACGGAGGAGCTTTCCGGTGGCGAACAAGCTTTTATTCCTCCGCCGTGCGTGGCAGTATTTAGGTGGCGGAAAACACCAGTCAGGGGTAACCTTGAAGGCACAGGGAGGACGATATGCACATCCGTTTTAACATAGCTACGCTTCTCGCAACGCTCATGTTCGTGTCCAGTCTTGCGATTGCGCAGGGCGGCTCTTCGGGGGACCTCGACCTCCGCGAGGCAAACGTGACAGCGGTAGAGTTCGAGTCACTTGGCGGCGACCGCTATCGCTTCAACGTCACCCTTATCCACGACGACGACGGCGAGCCGGGGTACGCAAACTGGTGGCAGGTAGAAACGATGGACGGGCGCCGCCTCGGCCGACGGGAGCTTCTCCACGGCCACGGTACCCGGGAGTTTACACGCTCCGAAATTATAGATATCCCCGCGGGTACGACCCGCGTTGTCGTCCGCGGTCACGACCAGGCCCACGAATATGGTGGCCAGGTGATGATCGTAGACCTCGAGACCGGCGAAACGCAGACGGTGCGCCAGGGCCCCGAGCCCGAAACGTTCTGATACTGAGGCAGCCAACCGTCCCGCGCGTTGCTACTGGGTTCCCGTGGGAAGCAACAGAAAGGACGCCGCGCGACAGTACTCGCTCCCGTCGGAGGAATCGCTCAGATTGATACTCTCGAGGCGCGCGTCGCGAGCGGCGTCGATGACGCGGTGGCCGGGAGCCACACAAGCAGCTTCACCGGCAGCTTCACGGGCATGGTTTCCCGTGGTGCTTCCCGCGCCGGACTCCGTTGAGAGAACGTCGACGATCGCCGGTTCAGCGGGAAAGATACTGTCGTAGTGCTGTGCAAGAAGCTCGTAAAAACCGGCCATAGCCACTCCTGTCTCGAATTGCCGGCTACAGTGGAAACCCGGACGCGTCGGAGGCGTCCGGGACGACCGCTCGCAGCGCCTTATCGGATGCGGTGAGGTCGTTCACCCAGCGCCCGGAGAGGATGCGAGGGACGCCGACGGCGAGCTTTGCAGCCTCCTCGAGTCCGATGCACAAATAGACGATGTGCACAGGAAGCTGAAACACAAGCCCGGAGATGTACGCGGCCGGGACACCTATGATCCACAGAAACCCGACGTCCACAAGAAGCGCAGCGCGCGTGTCACCACCACCACGGAGAATTCCCACCACAATATGCATGTTGAGAATCTTCGCGATCATTACCACTGCAAAGCTGCGGATGAGAAGCGTCACCATGCGCCGCACGTCGTCGCTCACTTCGAAGAAGGAGGGTACCCAGGGCGCGACGGCGGTGAATACTACCAGTCCGAGCAAAGCCGAGGCAACGGGGAGAATCTTGATTAGGCTGGTGCCGATCCGCTGTGCCGAGGCAATGCCCGTGTTGACGCCTCTGCCGAGTTCGGGGGTTCCCGCGCGCTCGGCGTTGCCCGAGCCCTCTCCGATGACGTTACCGAGAAGGATTGCGCTTGCCTGGGCGCTTCCGATAAACAGCACCAGGAGCAGCCGCCCAACGGTGTCGGAGATCGTGTAGGCGGCAAGGTGGCTCGTACCCATTCGGGCGAAGACCACGGTATACATCGTGAAACCCAGCGACCAAAAAATCTCGTTGAAGATGACCGGCATGGCGCGCCCGTAGAAGCGCCGTGCAAAGCTCCAGTCGAAACGCAGAAGATCGGAGAGCGTGGCCGCCGTGGGGCCCTTCCTGCGGTACACCACGAAGAGGATCAGGGCGAGCTCGACCACGCGGGCGATAGCCGTCGCAATGGCGGCTCCCTGCACGCCGAGGGCGGGAAATCCCAGCGCACCAAAGATAAGAACGTAATTTCCGGCGACGTTCAGCGTGATGGAGATCGCCGTTGCTATAAGCGGCAGCCGGGTGTCGCCGACGCTGCGAAGTGCATGGACGTAGCCCATGCTGATCGACGTGACGAGGAAACTCAAGGCCACGATCCGCAGGTAGTCGGCCCCTTCGGAAATAACCGCCGGGTCGGAGGTGAAAACCGAGAGCAGGAGCCTCGGCGCGAACACACCGAGCGCAGTGAACACGAGCGCTCCGGCACAGCCCGTCAGCAGGGACACACCCATCGCCCGTCGCACACCGGCAACGTCGCGTCGCCCCCAGTACTGGGAGGCGAACACCGCGCTCCCGCTCCCGACTCCGAAGAGAAAGAGCATCAGCAGGAAGAAGATCTGGTTGCCGAGGGCAATGGCGCCGATCTGTACTTCACCGAGCTGCCCGACCATGAGAGTATCGGCGAGGTTCAGCACTGTCATCAGCAAGTGCTGCAGCGCAATGGGCAGAGCGAGCTTTACCAGGGTTGGTACGAAGGAAAGATCACCGAAGAATCGTTTCACGCGCGCCGGAGCTCCCGTCGAGATGGGTGTCATATTCATGGTTTCCCTGAGCAGGACCCACACACTACTGCCGCCGCCGCATCCGCGGCAAGAGGGGTACCCGGCTTCCGGTGCTTTGTTGACTCTAATGGTCAACTTGTTATACTCCTGGAGGGTGGCAACTGTAACGCATGCGACACGGGAAGACGTCATATGTCGAGTACGGGCCGTCCGTCGCGCGGCTCCGCACACGGTCGTGGTACAGCTCGAGCGTCCCACCATCAATTTCGATGCCGGACAGTACGTGAGCGTCGGTTTTCCCGAGAAGATCGACATGCGCGAGTACTCGGTGTACTCGGGCCCCGACGACGACGTACTCGAAGTGCTCGTGCGTCGGGTTGACGGAGGGCTCGTTTCGCCGCAACTTGTCGATCTCGAGCCGGGAGACCGCGTGCGTGTGGAGGGCCCGTTCGGGTTCTTTACCATACCCGAAGAGAACCGGAGTGAGCGTTTTCTCTGGGTGTCTACGGGGACGGGTATCGCGCCGTTTCGCTCATTCGTTCGCGCATATCCGGATCTCGACTATACGCTTCTTCACGGTGTGCGCCGGATGGTCGAGTTGTACGACTGGAGCGAGTACGAGCCCGACCGCAAGGTCGCGTGCGTTTCGCGGGAGGAGGGTGGGGATTTCCGCGGACGCGTCACCGACTATTTGCGGGGCCATCCGCCGTCACCCGAGACGCAGTGTTACCTCTGCGGCAACGCCGCCATGATTTACGAAGTCTATGATATTCTGCAGAATCAGGGTGTCGATACCGACCGCATCCATGCTGAAGTCTATTTCTGAGAGACTGGATTCCAAAACAACTGGGGATTTATCATGAAATACTGTCTGGTGCCCTACGGCTGTCAGATGAACATATCGGACTCCGAGCGAATCCGCTCGGTCCTCGAGGGGCTCGGCTACGAGCGAACAGAGCACGAAGAGGAGGCGAACCTCCTCGGGATTGTGGCGTGCTCGGTGCGTCAGAAAGCCATCGATAAAGTCTATTCAAAGATTCATCGCTGGAACACGTGGAAGAACCACAAGCACCTCATTACGTTTGCATCCGGCTGCATTCTCCCCGCTGACCGCGAAAAATTTCTCGACCGGTTCGACTTCGTCTTCTCCATTCAGGAGCTTCCGCAGCTCCCCGAAATGATCCGCCAGTACGGGATTCCCTCCCACGTGTCGGTAGAGGGCCTCTCCGACGCGGAGGCGGAGTCAGACCATGCGCGAGCCTACTGGAAAATCCGCCCGGAGTACGGCTCATCCTTCGAGGCCTACGTTCCAATCCAGAACGGTTGTGACAAGTTCTGCACCTTCTGTGCGGTTCCCTACACCCGCGGCCGGGAGGTCTCGCGCCCCTCGCAGGAAATCATTGCCGAGGTAGAAAGCCTGGTCGACGCGGGCTACAAGTCCATAACTCTCCTCGGGCAGAACGTCAACTCCTACGGTCTCGACAAGCGAAGCGACGAAATCGGATTCCCTGAGCTCCTACGCCGCATCGGCGAGCTCGGGCGCCGAAAGGAGCAACGCTTCTGGGTATATTTCACCTCCCCTCACCCCCGGGACATGACCGATGAGGTGCTGGAGGTCATAGCCAAGTACGAGGTCCTGGCAAAGCAGATCCATCTACCCATCCAGTCCGGCGACGACAAGATTCTCTTCGGAATGAATCGGAACTATTCCACCTCTCGCTACCGAGCGGTCGTCGAAAGCCTCCGGCGCATCCTCCCCAAGGCAACATTATTCACCGACATCATCGTCGGCTTCCCCGGCGAGAGCGAGGAGCAATTCGAGCGTACGCGCGCAACCATGTACGAGTTCCGCTACAACATGGCCTACGTCGCCATGTACTCCCCGCGCCCCGGGGCCACGAGCGCCCGATGGGAGGACAACGTACCGCTCGATGAGAAAAAGCGGCGGCATGCGCTCCTCTCAGAGGACCTCAAACAGGTTTCCTACGAGTACAACCGGTCCCTCATCGGCACCGAAACGACGCTCCTCGTCGAAGGCCGTGACCGCAAGCCTGGTTATCTCACCGGCAAGACCGAGGGCAGGCTCATCGTACGGTTTCCCTCCGACGACGAAAGCCTCATCGGGGAGTTTGTTACGGTGCGCCTCACCGATTGTGCGGAGCTCTCCCTCACCGGCGAGTTGGTCGGAGCCCCGCTGGCGGCGGAGGTCGGCCGATGAGCGCCGGTAGGGAAATGGGGGCCAGGGTGGCGTTTCGCACCCTCGGTTGTAAGCTTAACCAGCACGAGAGCGACTCACTCGCCGAGGACTTCCGCGCGGCGGGATACGAGCTTGTACCGTTCGAAGAATCCGCCGATGTCTACGTCCTTAACACCTGCACGGTCACCAACAAGGCCGACCGAAAGTCGCGGAACCTCCTCTACAGGACACTGCGGGCAACCGGCGCCGAGGCCGCCCGTGACGCCGCGGGCGCAGAGGCCGTCGACGGCGGCAACGACGACGCCCCTCTGGTGGTGCTCACCGGTTGCTTCGCGGAGAGCCACAAGAACGACTACGCCGGGGACAACCGCTTCCTTCTGGTGGATAACCCCCGAAAGGCACGTCTGGTTGACCTCGTCGAGGCACGCCGCCGCGGGGAGCTTACCGATCCCCACGCTCCGGACCCTGATCTCTTTGGCTACCATGCCTCCTCGGTCTATCACACCCGCAGCAGCATCAAGGTTCAGGACGGCTGCAACAATTTCTGCACCTTCTGTATCGTGCCCTACGTGCGGGGTACGGCCTCGAGCCGTCCCGCCCACGAGGTACTGGCCGACGCCACCCGAGCCGTTGAGGGCGGGGCGCGCGAGCTGGTGCTGACCGGGGTCAACATGAGCCGCTACGACCACGAGGGCATCGGTTTTTCCGCGCTTCTCGAGCGCCTCCTCGAGCTGCCGGGCGAGTTCCGGCTTCGTATCTCCTCTCTCGAGCCGGACAGCCTCGACGATCGGTTTTTCGCGCTCCTCGCGCATCCGAAGATGTGTCCTCACCTGCATCTGTGCCTCCAGAGCGGAAGCGATCGGATCCTCCTCAAGATGCGCCGCCAATACGATACCTCACGATTCTCCCGCTACATCGATCGAATCCGTCGCACTCGATCGGACTTCAATTTCACCACCGACATACTCGTGGGATTCCCAGGGGAAACGGAGGAGGACTTCGAGCAGACCGCAATGATGGCGCGTCGAATCGGATTCAGCCACATCCACACGTTTCCGTATTCGGTGCGCGAGCGCACGAGGGCCGCGCGCATGACCGAGCATGTTCCGGCCGAGATGAAGGCCGAGCGGGCGGAGATCATTCGAGGGATTTCGCTGGAGAACAAGCGTCGCTACCGCGGGAGTCTCGTGGGCACGGTTGAGACACTACTGACCGAACGCACGCATCCGGAGGCCGACCGCGAGCACGGGTACGGCGAGCACTACGTGCCGATTCGTCTGTCTGGGGACGTATCGAAAGACACGGACGCTCACTCCCCGGTTAGAAACGAGTTCCTCCCCGTTCGCCTGACCGGGCTGACGGACGACGAGGAACCGCTTCTGCTCGGCGAAGCACTCACTCCGGCACGGCAGAGCTAAGCCGGCGACATACGCTCCCGCCGGCTTATCGATCTGTGGGCGGTTGCGCGGGGGCGATCCCGAAGAGATCGCTCGCCAGGTGGACGCCCCCCCTGAGTCTATACGCTCATCGCCGCGAGATCGCTCTCCACGTCGGTCGTCGCCTTAAGGCCGAAGGCCTCGATAATCTTCTGCTTCACGTTCTCGGATACGAAGGCCGGCAGGGTGGGCCCGATGCGAACGCCCTTGAACCCGAGTGCGAGCAGGGCAAGCAGCACGCAGACCGCCTTCTGCTCGTACCACGCTACGGCGAAGTCGACAGGAAGGTCGTTGATGTCTTCGAGCTCGAATGCGTCTTTAAGAGTCAGGGCAATGGATGCGATCGAATAGGAGTCGTTGCACTGACCGGCGTCGAGCACCCGAGGAATACCGCCGATGTCGCCGAGATCGAGCTTGTTGTAGCGGTACTTGGCGCACCCCGATGCCATGATGACGGTGTCCTGAGGCAGTTCTTTGGCGAGGTCGGTGAAGTACTCGCGCGACTTCATCCGCCCGTCGCAGCCGCCCATCACCACGAACTTCTTGATGGCGCCGGACTTGACCGCGTCGACCACCTTGTCGGCGATCTGCTCAACCTGATGATGGGCGAAGCCGCCGATGATCTCGCCTTCCTCGATCTGCTCGGGCGGGTCACAGGACTTCGCGAGCTCGATTACGGCAGAAAAGTCTTTGGCCTTACCGTCCTCGCGATCGGGAATGTGTTGCACGCCGGGGTAGCCGGCCATGCCGGTGGTGAATATGCGATCCTTGTAGGAGTCGCGCACCGGTGTGATGCAGTTGGTGGTCATGAGGATGGGGCCGTTAAAGCTCGCAAACTCCTTGTTCTGTCGCCACCACGAGCCGCCGTAATTGCCTTTGAGGTGATCGTACTTCTTGAAGGCCGGATAGTAGTTGGCAGGAAGCATCTCGGAGTGGGTGTAGACATCCACGCCTGTGTCCTTCGTCTGCTCGAGAAGCTCGGCCATGTCTTTGAGATCGTGGCCGGAGATGAGGATACCCGGGCGGTCTCCCGTGCCGATGTTTACCTTGGTGATCTCGGGGTGACCGTAGGTCTCGGTGTTCGCACTGTCGAGGAGTGCCATGGTCTTCACCGCGGTATTTCCCGTGGCAACCAGCACGCCGGTCAGCTCTTCGAGTGATTTGTCCTCGATGGTTGCCACAAGCTCGTCGATGACCTCTCGGTAAAGGTCTTCGTCCTCGTAGCCGAGGATGGCTGCGTGCTCCCCGTAGGCCGCAATGCCCTCGAGCCCATAGACGATGAACTCACGAAGAGAACGCACGTCCTCGTCCTCGGTGGCAAGCACCGAAGCCACCGCAAAGCCTGCCTCGAGCTCGGGCACGGACTTCGCGTCGAACGCCGCCTCTGGTGGCAGCTTCTCACCCGTGGCGTAGGTCGCGGCGAGCGCCTTCTTGCGCTCGACCGCCTCGAAGGTCAACTCGGTGATGCGGTCGGTGTCGAAGTTGGCGTTCGTAATCCTCGCGAAAAGCGCCCGCAAGATGAAGTTCCCCTCATCGGCGATGGACTCTCCGGCCGCGGCCTTCTTTTGCGCAAGATAGGCCAGACCCTTCAGGTTGTAGACCATCACGTCCATGTGATTGGCCGTTACATCTTCCTTGCCGCAGACACCGCGGGTTGTGCACCCGACGTTCTTGGCGGCTTCCTGACATTGAAAGCAAAACATGCTCATTGTATTCCTCCTGTGAAGCTCTGCGTGATATCCTATGTAAACTGTAGCACCGCTTTCCGGTGGCCGTCCTTGACCCAGATCAATTACCGAGGAAACTTGTGAGGAATTTTGACGATATCGTGGGGGCGACAGATCTCCTCGGCGGACTATCCTCCCGTTCCCTGAGAAAGATCACCGAAACTCAGCGCATCAGGTCCCTGCCGAAGGGCGGTATGCTCTTCTTCGAGGGAGACGACGGGCAGGCGATTTACGTCCTCGCAACCGGCAGCATTCGACTCTTCCGTTCCGACGATGAGGGCCGTGAGTCCATCGTTCACCTCGTGCGCCCCGGCGAGGTGTTTGCAGAGGCAGTACTCTTCGACACCGGCCGCTATCCGGTTTCGGCTCAGGCTCGCGAGGACTCACAGGTGGTAGAGATCGCCACCGCGCGCGTGCACCGATTGCTCGAGGATCCGGCATTCCGGTCCGACTTCTTCTCCACCATCATGCGCAAGCTGCGGTTTCTCGCGCAGCAGGTCTACGTGCTCTCGAGCTGCGACGTGCGCGAGCGCCTGCTCCGCTTCCTCGCCGGCCGTTTCGGAAAGAGGGCCCACTATCGCGTCGACCTCTCCAAGAAGGACGTCGCCGAGGCTATCGCCACGACGCCCGAAACCCTCTCTCGCGTTCTTGCGCGCATGGAGGAGAACGGGGAGTTGCGATGGGAGAGAGCGGATATAACCGTTTCCGACGATACTTGGGAGGATCTCGCCGAGGAGTAGCCCGCGGGAGTAGTCGATAAGGGGTCGGCGTTAGTATCCTTCGCAGGCAGTAAAATCTAATTCGTATCGATTCTTAACAAGCGAGGTAAACATTTGAGTACACAGGACATCAGCCCGGAGCTCCGAAAGGAGCTCATAAAGGCACAGAGAACCGAAATCACGGAGTACCACATCTACACGCGACTCTCGCGGGTGGTCAAGGACAAGAACAACAGCGAGGTGCTCGCACGCATCGGCCGCGAGGAGGGAAACCACGCGGAGTTCTGGTCGCACTACACCGGCATAACCGCGAAACCCATTCGCTGGAAGCTCATCGTCTACTACTTCATGGCACGGGTGCTCGGCATCACCTTCGGCATCAAGATGATGGAGAACGGCGAGGAAGAGGCCCAGGTCAACTACGCGAAGATCATCGAAGCCATCCCCGAGGGACAAAAGGTCTACGACGAGGAAGAGGAGCACGAGGACGACCTCATCAAGATGATCGAGGAGGAGCGGCTCTCCTACATGGGATCCGTGGTTCTCGGGCTAAACGACGCCCTCGTTGAACTTACCGGCGCCCTCGCCGGCCTCACTCTCGCGCTTCAGAACACCGCCCTGATCGCCGTCGCCGGCCTCATCACCGGGATCGCAGCCAGCATGTCCATGGCGGCATCGGAGTACCTCTCGCAGAAGTCCGAGGGCCAGGGTTCGAAGGCGGTAAAGTCGGCGGTTTACACGGGCATCGCCTACATCTTCACGGTCATCATTCTCATCCTGCCCTACCTGCTGCTGGCAAACGTCTTCGTGGCTCTCATCGTCACCCTGGCGCTCGCGGCGGCCATCATCGCCGGCTTCAATTTCTACATCTCGGTGGCGCAGGACCTGAAGTTCGCAAGCCGCTTCTGGGAGATGACCATCCTGAGCTTCAGCATCGCCGCGCTAAGCTTCGGTATCGGCTACATCATCCGGGCCATTTTCGGTGTCGACATCTGATGAGTGTTCAGCCGGCGCCGGCCCGTTTCGCGACCGCCCCCCGCGGCGCCGGCAACCTCAGCATCACCAGCACGCCCCCGGCGAGAAGCGCCGCAACCACGCGGAAGTAGCTCCGGTAGATATCAAGCCCGGTGTAGAGCTCGCCAAAGAAGTGAAGCAGGCCGCCGGCGATGACTAGGCTCGCCAGCCCGGCGACGGAGCCTGCGACGATCTCCGCCCACAGGCCCATCTGCACCCGGCGATCCGCTACCACGGATGAAAGCAGTTGATGCTGCAGTCCAACGAGGATACCGGTCTTCGCAACACCGCCTGCGAAGAACATTACCCCCGCAAGGACGGGTGAGTACCCGGGCGGCGCCACGGCCCAGACCACTGCGACCCCGAACAGCAGGGCGGCAAACGCCACCAACAGCGGCCGCGGCCCGAGGCGGTCGGAGAGGCGGCCGTTCACGAACGCCGAGAGGATGCCACCGGCGACGATAGTCAGAGTAAAGAGCATCGCCGTGGAGTCGGCAACGCCGTACCCGTTTTTCACGAGCACAATGGCGAAGGGATTCACCAGTACGAAGGCCGTAATGCCGGCTCCCCATGCAGCGAGCTGACGCCGGAGATCGGGCTCCCGCAGGACGTGCGGGAGGGTCCGGATGATGGCCGGACCGGCGTTCATGCTTGGCCGCCGCGATTCAGGGATCGTCGTCAGAACATAACTTCCGAAGAAGCCCACCACCGAACCCACGACAATCATCACCTGATACACCCACACTGCCTCGAAGCGACTCATCACCAGTGAGGCCGCCGCAAGGGAAACCAGATACACGGTGTTGAAGCGGGCCATGTTGCCGAAGATGTAGCGGCCACGGCCAAGCTCCTCGGTAATCTCGCCCACCAGGGGATGGTTGTTGAGCGCCCCCACGCTTCGAAACATCGCGAAGCCGAACCCGCCCCCCAGTATCACGGCCGCACGCAACCAACCCGGCGACGGAGGCAGAAACGGGGCGGCAACCATCACCAGAGCCGAAAGATAGCGAAGCGACCAGCACATCCCCCAGGAACGCGCAAGGCCTATGCGAGTGATGAGAAAGGTGCCCAGCAGCATAAACGGCATGGTGAGGTGAATGAAGGAGACGAGCACCGCAACCAGTGAGTCGGAGAGCCCGTTGCGAATGGCGTAGAGCGCCAGCACGTGCTCCATGAGAAACGCCACAGGCAGCGCGTTCGACATCATGAAGAGTCGAAACCGACGGCGGCCGTAGGAACGCTCCTCGGGGGAGAGCTCGTGTGGTAGCGACGGCATACGCCGCTCGATGTATCTCAGCATGACGGTTTCCGTGTCACAGGCTACGCGGCGAGCGGCCGTAACGGCATGTACCGATCCGAATCATGGTATTCCTCCCGGATTTTCCCCCTGCGCGTGAAGCAGTGGCTCATTTTTCAGCGTAGCTCAATACGAACACACCCTCAAGGAGGAGGACATGATGAGTTCAGCACGAAAAGGACGATGGGGGACGCTACGACTTGCCACCCTCATACTCGTAGTGACGGGCGTTGCGGTGATCGCCGTCGCCGGCTGTCGGAATCCGACCTCGAGCGGTACCTCGGCCGGCGGGACCGACACCACCGACCCGCCGCCGACGGACGCCCCGGAGGAGCCGGAGCCCGAGCCCGAGCCGGCGCCCGGCGCGAGCATCCGAGGCGGCATCGTCGTCAACGAGTTCCTCCCCGACCCCACCGGCGACACCGATGTCGACACCGACGCAAATGGAGAGGCCGGCACGACCGACGAGTTCGTGGAGCTCTACAATATCGGGCCGGAGACGGTGGACATTTCGGGCCTCGAGCTGTGGGACCCCTCATCCGGCAACTGGTTCACCTTTCCCGACGCGACGCTCGTCGACCCAGCCGGCACCGCCCTGGTCGTCATCGGCGTGGACGACGGTGGCTCGCTGCCCACGGTCCCATCCGGTAGCGTGGGCTTTGACGCCGGGAGCGGCCGCGGCATCCTAAACAACGCGGGCGACAACCTCATTCTGCTCGACCGAAACGCGGGAGCGTATTTGCAGCTCCTCTACAACGGCGACGCCGCGATCGCCCCGGAGACGGAGCTCGAATCCGACGGATTTCCCACCGACGCGACGCTGGTCGACGTCGTGGATGAATGGGGTTCCGACACCGACGGCAGTTCCCTCGCCAGAGATCCCGACGGCACGGGAAGTCCCGAGCCGCACGTGGAGTTCGGCGCGCCGGCGAGCCCGGGCTTTCTTAACGCGCCGTAAGCCGGCTGGAGCCGGCACCGCCGGCGCAAGTTGTAACCGAGGGCCGCCGCGGTCGGCGGTTCCACCGGCCAAGACGCTGACATGGGTCAGCCGGTGGCCGCCGCCGCGGTCTTTCCCCCCGTGCCGAGGAAGTAGGCGGCAGCGAAGCCCGCGGCGAAGACCGCCAGATCGATGGCCGCCACCGCGTAACTCTCGGGCGCGCCCGGCCACAGCGTGACCGTAGAGCCGAGCACGAGACCGACGATCGCCGCGTAGGTGATCCCGTGATACCGCTCGAGCAGAAAGGCAATGAGCTTGGAAATGATGATGATGCCGAGCACCGCGCCCGCCATGAAGACACCCAGGACCGCCGCATCGAGGTCCCGCGCGGCGGCGATAAGCGTGGAATAGAGGCCGATCACAAGCAGAATGAACGATCCCGATATCCCCGGAATCACCATCGTCGCCGAGCTCAACGCGCCGCCGCCAAAGAGAATCAGGGCCGTCACCATCGTGACCGCGGTGATGGGCTCCGTCTGCGGCGGCCGTCCCGACAAGGCCATCGCCACGAGCACACCGAAGGTCAGCATCCCGGCCGGCACGTAGGCCGGCCGAAACCGGCCGGCGAACCCCGTTTGCACGATAAACGGCAGACTTCCGAGTATCAATCCCATAAAGAAGAACGCCGTCAGATCGGGATAGCTCCGGAGGAAGAAGTCGACGACGCGGGCAAACGCAAGTATACCGACCGCTACCCCGATCACCACGGGCGCCAGAAAGTGCGCGTGAGCCTTCCATCCACCCGGACCTCGAAAGAAGTGAGCGATAGCCTCGACAAGTCGGTCGTAGATCCCGGTGACCACGGCAAGCGTTCCGCCGGAGACGCCGGGTATGGTATTCGCCGCGCCTATCAGCGCGCCCTTTGCTGCATTGACCACCGGCTCGAGCCGGGAACGTTTGGCGTAGCTCATGCGCCAGTTCATAGCACGTGAAGGCCCATCCGGGGAACCGCTTGAACCTAGGCGTGTATCCGCTATACTTGCAAGCTATGGAACAACAATATCAGTATCACGCGGACATCGCCTGGAACGCCGAGAAGAAGGGCACCGCCACGTCCCCGGGGCTTCCGGACCTTGAGGTCGCGACGCCAGCCGATTTCAACGGCCACGAGGGAATCTGGGCGCCGGAGCACCTCTTTGTAGCAAGCGTAGCGAGCTGCATCATGACGACCTTTCTGGCCGTTGCAGAGGCCTCACGCTTCAGCTTCAAGAGTTACTCGAGCAGCGCAGCCGGCACCCTCGAACAGGTAGGTAAGGGCTACAAGTTTACGAAGGTTGAAGTGACCGTTGATCTGGTCGTCGAGGATGAGTCGACGGTCTCCCGCGCGGAGAAGCTTCTTGAGAAGGCGGAGCAGAACTGCTTCATCTCTGCATCGGTGGAGGCGGAGGTAGAGCTCAAGCCGAATGTGATGGTGAACTGATGAGGTATATAGCAGCGTGTGGGTACAATCAGCAGAACGGAATCGGGCGTAAGGAGATGTGAGCGGCTCTCCCGTCCAGAGGAACATCTGCACGCGTGAGGCCGCCACATTTTCTCTTCGAGGAGGCTCAGGCTATGCCCGTTCCACAGCGCTGTCCCAACCCCCGCTGCCGCTATCACGCCCATCCGGGGCGCCGGTGGCGCATCGACTACGGCTTCTACCACACCCGTGCCCACGGGCGGGTGCGCCGCTACCGCTGCCGCGGCTGCGGGCGCACCTGCAGCACCCAGACCGAGTCGCTGCACTACTTCGCAAAGCGGCGCCTGCCGCTTGAGGCGGTGTGGGAGGCGCTGCTCTCCGGCGCCTCCCAGCGCGACATCGGCCGCCGCTACGGCTTCTCCCCGATGGCGGTACAACAGGCGGTGCAGCGACTCGGCCGCCAGGCGATGGCCGCACAGCTCGAGCTCTCAGGGAGCCTTCGCCCCGTCTCCGGGGTGGTCTTCGATGGGCTTCG
>JAAAOR010000142.1 GCA_009908735.1 Spirochaetota bacterium
GGGGGCGCCGGGGCGGTGGTGGCCGCCGCTCAGGCGAGGAGCTTCACGCGGGTGAGCACGTAGTCGAGCGTGTCGGACTGAATCTCCACGCGAAAGTAGTCGGTCTCGCCGAGCCGCGTGACATTGTAAGAGCCGTACTCCAGATACTTCTGGCTGCGGCGGCGGTCGAACCAGTGCGCAAGCGAGATCTGCCCGGCACCGTCTATTTCGAGCACGGTCATGCCCCGCTTTCCGACCACGCATCCGGAATTGAACAGCGTGGGAACGACAAGATTCTCATTGTAAAGACTCTCGCGGTCGCTTCGATCTCCATTGTTCTCCTGAATCTTGAGCAGCTCGTCCTTGGATGACTCTATAGCCGCCTCGATCCGTCGGCGTTTCTTATCCCCGGATTTGGGGTACTTGCGTATAAGGCGCTCGATCTCGAACTTCAGCGAATCGGTCTTTGACATCGACTCGAACAGCGGGCGATGGGTATGGCCGATGACCGCAAGGATCTTCCGGGCGGCGGCGAACGCGTACACCCGGCGCTCGGTGCGAAACTGCTTCTCTCGTTTTCGCGAGACTCCCCGGCTGTAGAGGCGAAGCGGCGTGGCGATGTAGCGAAGCACGAAACCGATAAGCCGACCGTGCCGCAAGATGTGGGGAGAGGTCTGGTGACCGTGGAAGATGAAGATGTCGTTGTCGTCGTAGTCGAGCCGAAGGGCTTCCGCGAGATCGAAGTCCTCAGGGGTATTGGTGGCGAGCTCCAGATCATGGTTCCCCACGAGCCGGTGAAGTCCGGTCTGCTGCTGAAAGCGAGAGAACAGATCATATATGTCCCCCCACCGGCGGCGGATCACATTAAGGCGATAGCGCTGCAACTCTTCGATGTCTCCGTTGAGCACCAGCTGGAAGCCGCCGCTAAGATAGTGGTCACGCATCACCGTGGAAAAGAGCTCGGCGTTTCGCATGAACCCGTCAGACCGCCCACCGTCTCCCATATGAAGGTCACTGACGATGACATAACGGTCACCGCTCCTCAGCCGCGTCTTCGGCGTGCGCTCGTAGAGCTCGCTCAGGTTCCTTTCGCACATCTCGTCAGCGGTCATGGTTATCTCCGTCGTACATCGTAACCGTTAAAATCTCGTTAGTACGGTCCCATCACATCCGGTTCCCGCGAAAAAGACGCCGTTCGAGGCTGCGGCGGACGACGCGGCCGGCGTTGCGCCCCGGGGCGCCGAAAATGCCGCCGCCGGGATGCATGCCGGCGTTAGACAGAAACAGCCCCTTGAGCGGCGTCTCGTAGCGGGCAAGCTCGGGGATCGGGCGGAACATGAACATCTGGTCGATCAGCATCTCCACGTGCATGACGTTGGCGTTGGGCATATTGTGCAGTTCAGAGATGCCTTTCGGCGTCTGGATATAGGTATCGAGAACTTTGTCGCTGGTCCCGGGCGCAAAGCGGTCCACCACGCCGAGAAGCTTTTTTGCCTCCCGATCGGCTATCTCGTCCCAGTTGCCGCCGTCGCGCAGCTTATAGGGGTAGTACTGCCCCCAGACGAACAGAAGCGCCTTTCCCTCGGGGGTAAGTGTCGGATCCACCTCGGAGAAGGTCATCCCAATGGCGGCGGGGTTCTCCGAAGGCAACCCTTTGAGGTAGTCGGCGTATGAGTCGTTGAGATACTGCGTGGAGGGGCAGAGAAGCTGAAGCCCCTGCCTCACCTTTTCACTCGTAGATCCTAAGACCCGGTAGTCAGGCGGAGAGTCGAGGGCACTCCTGAGCACCATGCCGAAGCCGTTTCCCACCTGAATCTGCTCGATACGGCGCCGCAGATCCGGCGGCGTCCACTCGGCAAGAAGCTCGAGAAAGGTCACCCAGACATGGGCGGCGGAGACCACCCGCTTCGCGGTGAATCGCGAGCCCTCTGAGGTCTCTACGCCGACCGCGCGGTCGCCCTTGGTGAGGATTCGGGTAACCGGCATGTTGGTCCTGATCTCACCTCCGTGGTCTTCGATGTAGGCTTTGAGCGCCTGGGTGAGCATCCCTGAACCGCCGCGTGGGCGGGCAGGCCCGGCGAGGTGGATCATCGAGTGCCAGCCGACGAACTCCGCCGACATGGCGTCGATAGGCGGCGGACCGCTCTGTGCACCCCACCAGGAGAGCGCGGCGCGAAGCTTGTCGCTTTCGAACATGTCGCGCACCAACCGCCCGTAGCTGTGCATGAGCTTGCGCATGAGGTCCTTTCTGTCCTGCTTGCTCGCGTGAAGGCGCTTGAGAAAGAGGCTCTTCGCCACATTCGCGGGTGTGGGCTCCTGCAGGAAAAGCTCGAAGACGGCCCTGTTGAGCGGCTGCCACTTGCGGACGAAATCCCGGTATGCCTCTGCATCTCGCTCGCTGATCCGCGCGATGCTCTCGGCCGTTGCGTCGAGATCCTCGTGAAAATGAATGACGCTGCCGTCGTCGAAGGGGGCGCTCATGAAGGGGTCGAGGGGGATGTACTCGAGACCGTACTTCTCGAGCTCGAGCTCTTCGACGATGGGCGTATGGTGGATCATGAAGTGAAGAGACCCGCCGACATCCATCTTAAAACCACCGAACATATCCCGCGTGCAGACCGCTCCGCCGACGTCCTCCCGCCGCTCGAGCATGAGGACCTTGTGCCCCCACTTCGCCAGATAGGCGGCGGAAACCATCGCGTTATGCCCCGTACCTACAAATACAACATCCGCATCCATGAGAAGCATCCCCTTTGCCGGCGTCGCTTACTATCGATATCTTTTATCCGATGCCAAAGGTAATAATTGCAGGCGGCGGAGTACACGGTACTTTTCTCTCCCACGCCCTTACACGAACAGGTGCGCTCGATACCAGCGATCTTACCGTGCTCGACCCCCATCCGGAACCCCTCGAGGTGTGGCGCCGTCAGACACGCGCAACGGGAATGCGCTACCTGCGCTCGCCGAGCAGTCACAACCTCGACCTCGATTTCCGGGCGCTCCGGGAGTTCGCTCGCGGCCGCGAAGCCGATCCCACCGCCGGGGGCGCGGCGCCGCTCTTCATCCCACCCTACGCCCGCCCTACCCTCGAGCTTTTCAACGCGCACGCCCACGCGGTTATCGAGGAGGCAGCGCTCGCGACCCGCAGGAAACGCGCGCGCCTCCTCGAGGTGGAGGCCCGCACCGACGGGGTTCGCATCAAAACCGACATCGGCGAGGACGACGCCGACTTCCTCATCCTCGCAGTCGGTCGAACTGAGATGCCCTTCCATCCCCCGTGGACCCGCGGGCCAGCGGGTCGCCGAGACGGCGGAGCCTCTCTGCCGATTACAACTACGGACAGCGAAGCACGCGTGGTTCACGTGTTTGATCGAGACTTCGATCCCGAAGAGCTCGACCATGCCGCGGCGCCGGTTGTTATCGGCGGCGGGATAACGGCCGGTCAGGTTGCCTGTCTCGCGGCCAGGCGCAGCGGCCGCCGGGTGGTGCTTCTCACGCGAGGTCCCTTGCGGGTGGGGCAGTTCGACTCCGCGCCCTGCTTCATTGGCCCACGCTGCATGCAAGCATTTCTCGCAGAGCGGACACCGGCCGCTCGGCGTAGATACATCGAGGAAGCCCGCTACCCGGGGACTATGCCCTGGGACGTGGAGCAGAACCTCCGCGCGGAGGAGCGAGTCGACATCGTGGAAAAGGAAGTTGCCGGTATCGAGCCGGCCGGCTCCGGAAATGGAGGTGGCATGCTCCGGGTGCACCTGCGGGGAGAGATACATTCCGTTGAGAGCGACCTCGTCGTGCTGGCGACGGGATTCAAGAAGCAGCTACCGCTCTCAGGCATCATCACCGACCTCGCCCGCCGCCACGGTCTTCCCACCGGACCAATCGGCGCGCCCGTGCCCGACCGGTTCCTGAGATGGCATCCACGCGTGCTGGTCGCCGGCGTGCTCGGCGAGTTGGAGATCGGTCCGGCGGCGCCGAACATCATCGGCGCACACCTTGCGGCGCGACGGCTCGTTCCGTTCTTTCGCGGCGAAGGAGCCCGGGGTCCAGGCGAGGCCCGCGACATCGCATGGACCGCGCTCACCCATTATCTGAAGAATTGATGAAGCGCCGCTGGGGTCGCGTTGTTAAACCGCCTCGAGATCCTCGACCTGGGCCTGGTACTCGAGAATACTGGTGCGAACGCTGGCAAACACGAGCGGGAAAACGACGTTAAAGAAGTAGGCCCGGTCGAGCATGTACTTCTTGCGGCTCTGGTACTCGCGGGCAATGCGCTCACTTTCTGAGGTCATGAATTGCTCGTAGGACTGGAACGGGACGACGCCCTGTCCTTCGGTATCAAAAGTCTTCACGCTGTCCTGATAGCGTCCGAGGCCCCGAAAGAGCGTGTATAGGTTGTACTCCCGGTCCACGAACTCCTCAATCGCCTCCGCGGTGGCGAGCTTTTTCTTCAACACCTCGTGCTTTCGCGGAAATATGAGCTCGAAAAGATAGGCTTTGCGAATCTGGATGTTCCTCTCCGCCAGTCCGTCCTCGATGGCCGCCGTGACGAAGCGGTTGCCCCGGTAGTACCTCAACAGGTCGATGATTTTGTCGGCTCCACTCTCGCCTTTCTCCAGCAGCAACTGCACCTGCGCGAGAATGGACTCCGGTAGCCCGGGCGACACCTGCACGCTGTAGGTGTCGAAGCGGGCCTGATTTTTATCCTGAAGGAGAACGTTGGAGAAACGAAACACCTCACTCTTCTCGATAGTGCGGTAGTAACCGGAGTACGCCTCCGCCTCGCGGCGGAACCGCAGATAGTACTCGTCGGCCACACGAGTGTCCTCGAGTACCTCGTAAAAGTACCGCGATATGCGCAGCCCCCCCACAGGCGCCGTGGACTCCATTCGCTTTGCCTCGATAACCGGCAGGCCCACGATGTCCCACTGCTTAGCACCATCCGGACCGAAGTTCCCGACGGTCACATCCCCGATATTCGCCCCGATGCGCACACGAATCTGAAACAGGGCATTGAAGGCATCGGAAACTATCTGATCTGAGCGCAACCGGGAGATAATCTCGAAGGCACGCTCGAGCATACGTCGATTCTCCGAGCTCTCGCCCATGTTGAAGAATCCTTCATCGGCCTTATTGAAACGCTCCGAGACCCGCTGAAGCTCGACACAGGTGTGGAAAAGCTCTCTTGCAATGTAGCGCACTGCCGCGTCCTCGCCCCGCGGGACATGAGGATCCGTCGGCCCCCCGTAGTGGAACATGACGCTATCGCCCTCGATTTTGTTGAGATACCCGCCGTGGCGCTTAAGCACCGCGTTGAAGGCGGTGTAGAGGCCGTTCAGCACGGCCTGGTTCTCCTGGGGGCTGAGGAACTTCGAAATGTAGGTATAGTCGGCGATATCGAGGAAGCCGATCCCCATCTTGGCCACCTCGGAGGTCTGGATGATGCCTCCGGCTTCCATAATCGCGTCGACGAGTTGCTGAGGCAGGTAGTATTCCTCGATCTGCTTTCGCAGTCGGTACTCCCAATCCTCGCTGCTCACGGTGCTCCGAGTAACGTGCGGATCGGCCATAGTTGGACTATATCATATCAAGACGGACATCGGTCTTCAATCAAAAAGCGCATCGGCGCTATACTTGAAGCGGTGGTCTCCAAACGACTTTTTCTTGCCGTGCATCTTGCGCAGGATCTCCTCGATCGCCTATTTGATCTGCAGGAGGCGCTCGCCGCACGTGAGACGGGCGTGCGCCTCGTCGCAGCGGAAAATCTGCACCTTACCCTGCACTTCCTCGGCAACACCGCCGATGATACCATCGGCTCGCTTCGACAGGCCATGCATCGCGCACTGTCCGGCTTTGAGAGATTCGACGCGATCGCGCGTGGTGCAGGCTGCTTTCCCTCTCCGCGAAAGCCGCGAGTGTTTTGGGCGGGAGTAGAGGACCCGAGCGGGAAGCTTACCCAGATTCACGCCGCGCTTGCGGCGGAGCTCTCCAGCCTCGACTTCGAGCTCGACTCGCGTGCCTTCTCGCCCCACATTACCCTTGCCCACGCGAAAAAGCGTGCCGACCGCGGTGCGCTTGTCTCGGCCGCGAGGGACCTTGCCGCAGCAGCAACGACACAACTCGGGCCCCAGGGCAGGGACCTCCCGGTGCGAGCGGTCTCTCTCGTCGAGAGTGTACTGGGGCGAGGCGGACCGACGTATACCGACATCGAGGTCGTTGAGCTGGGAGGCCTGGAACAGTAAAAGATCTCACAGCGTCTATTAATTGCGGGAGGGGATAACTGCGGGAAGAGGACTACAAGGGGGGAATCCAAAAGAGGGGTCTGAAAAAAGGTGCCCCTCACCGGAGGCCTGTGGTGCAGTGCTTCCGGTCGAGGGGCGAAAAACCCAAGGGAAAGGAGGTAAAAACCCTTGGGTCAACACGAAAAAGTCGCAATCTGGAGGCAGAAAAAGACAACTGATTCACTTGAGAAACAACAGAAAGCCAAAAAGGTTACACATCGATATCCCTAAACGATGTACATTCGCGCGATTCTCAGTGCATCAGAGACATCGTACGCATATGAAGTATTTCCCTATGCATCTCGGCTGGAAGCTCAATCAGTACGATCCCGAGGACATTTCAGCACAATTCGACGCTGCCGGCCACACCGGGTTTCCCTTCGGCGACGCACCACCTCCAGTTAACCAGCGGCTCTTCGCAGTCGGTCGCGGAGAGCCCTGCCGATCCCCGAGGAAGCCGGAAGCTCCGTCACAATTACCTCACACCCCTCCGCGTCGAAGAGATAGAAGCTGCGGTACAGCCGCCGTGCATAGTCCTCGAGATCGGAGGCAAGAACCGAGACGGCCGGCATCGTCGTGTAATCGCCGTGAAGCGGCGTGAGGCCAATGTAACCGAAGCGAGTGCCCGCGAAGTGACCGAGGGCCGCGGGGAGCCGGCCGGTGGCCACGGTGACGACGCGCGCCCTGGGCCGATAGTGCGCATGCCGCAAGCCGGGCGCCTCCGCGGGCCGGCGACTCGCTGAACCCACGGTACCCGCCGAGCCTATGGCGTCGCCGGCGCTCGCGGAGGCTGCGGCATCTCCGCTGCTCGTCTCGCCCGGATCACCGGGCGCCGCTATCGCAACATTCCCGAGCACTCCGGCAATCATCTCCCGGGTGATCGCGCCTTCGCGCAGCACCGTCACCTCCCGCCCGACCACCCGCAGAATCGTCGACTCGAGCCCGTGCTCACATTCTCCGCCGTCGAGAATCCCACCCACGCGGCCCCCCATCTGCGTGACGGCGGCCGCAAAGTCGGTCGGGCTCGGGCGGCCGGAGCGGTTCGCACTCGGCGCGGCGACCGGGACCCCCACAGCCTTCAGGAGCGACCGCGCCACCGGGTGGGAGGGAATCCGTACCCCGACGCTATCGAGGCCGGCGGTGACGACGTCGGGAATGCGGGAGCGTCGCGGAAGGATGATCGTGAGGGGGCCGGGAGAGAAAGCGTCGAAGAGACGCCGCGCTTCCTCGGGCACTGCCGCTGCAACCTCGCCGAGCATCGCGCCGGTTGCGATATGCACGATGAGAGGATTGTCGGCGGGCCGGCCCTTTGCCGCGAAAATGGCACGGCAGGCCTCGGCGTCCCACGCGCTCGCACCGAGCCCGTACACCGTCTCTGTAGGGAATACGAGGAGACCGCCACGGCGGATGATGCCGGCGGCTTCACCGATCTGCTGCGGTCCGAGGAACAGCGTGTGCATGTCGCGGACAGTATATCGAAAGACGGCTGCGAGGGCAGCGGTTGGTATGCCGCAGTGGCGGCAGCGCCCAGCGAATGCCGGCCGCGGTCCCGGGTTACCGGCCGCGTGCTAAACTTTCACGTACACGACCCCGTCTTCCACCTTGGTCTCGTAGGTCTTCACGGGTCGAGTGGCAGGATAATCCTTTACCTTGCCGGTTCGGATCTCAAAACGAGACCCATGCTTGGGACAGTATACATCACCGCCCATAATCATCCCCTCGTGCAGGGGCGAGTACTCATGGGAGCAGGAATTATCGGTCGCGAATATCCCATCCTCGAGCTTGTAAATACAGATCTCTTTGCGCCGATGGACAAACTTGTGTGTTTTCTTAAAGTCTTCGACCCGCACGGCCTCTCGCCATTTGGCCATCCTATTCCTCGTCTTCCTCCTCGGCGAGGATGCGCTCTTCGACCTCGTTTCGCAACTCTTCCTGCACGATAGCGGGAGCGCGCGAGATGAGCTCTTCGAAAAAACCTTGCACGAGCATGACGCGTGCCTCGGTCGGGCTGTAGCCGCGGGTAAAGAGATAAAAGAGCTGGCGTTCGTCGATGCGGCCCGTGGTGGAGCCGTGGCTGCACTTCACGTCGTCGGTGTTGATCTGCAGGCTCGGTATGGAGTCGGAGCGGGCACCGTCGTTGAGGACGAGGTTGTTGTTTGTCAAATAGGCGTCGGTCTGTGGCGCGTCGTGGTCAACCTTAATGAGGCCCTGATAGACGCTTCGCGCCTCATCCTTGACCGCCCCCTTGTAAAAGGTGCGGCTGCCGGTGTGGTGTCCCCGGTGGTCCTGCACGGTTCGAAGGTCCATGTGCTGGTCTTCCCGACCAAAGTAAATACCGTCGATCAGCGCATCCGCCCCTTGATCCGAGAGGATCGCGTCAAAGCGCACCTTTGAGAACATGCCGCCAAAGGAGCTCAGAAAGTGATGAAGATGCGCGTCACGCCCTACACGCCCAAATCCGTTGCTGATCGTACTCGAGTCCAAGTTTAGGTCATGGTGGGCGAAGAAGCTGAGCCTGCCGCCCGCCCCGACTTCGAGGTCCACGCCGTCGGAGAGAAAAACCTCACCCTCTTCCTCGGCGCCCCGAACCAGCTGAACGAGGGAGGCATTAGCGCCCTCACCCACAGCCCCGACAATCTGCGGGAGAGAAAATCGCCCCTCACCGCGCTCCGAGAAGCTCACGATAAACGGCTCCTCTACGATGACCGACGCGGGCACGTAGAGCACCACCCCGTGTGTCCAGG
>JAAAOR010000131.1 GCA_009908735.1 Spirochaetota bacterium
AAATATCGTGCTCTCCCGCCGCGCATGGCTGGAAGAGGAGGTCGAGCGGCGGCGAAACGATTTCTTCGAGAACACGCAGGTAGGAGATATCGTGACCGGCACCGTGAAGTCCTTCACGTCTTTCGGGGCGTTCATCGACCTCGGTGGTTTCGACGGGCTGCTGCATATCAACGATATGAGCTGGGGCCACGTGACCCGTCCGAAGGACTATGTCCACAAAGGCGAGGAAATCCACGTAAAAGTCATCAGGATGGATCCCGAAGAAAAGAAGATCAACCTCTCGCTGCGGCATATGACCGAGGACCCCTGGAACTACTTCGAGGAGAAATATGCCACCGGTGATGTGGTCACCGGCACGGTCACCAAGCTGACCGATTTCGGTGCTTTTATCGAGCTCGAAGAAGGAATCGAGGGGCTTGCCCACATCTCCGAGCTGTCTTGGACGAAACACATCAATCATCCAAAAGAGGTCGTGTCCGTCGGTGACCAGGTACAGGCTAAGATCCTCGATTATGACGTTCCCGAGGGCAAGGTCTCGCTCGGTATCAAACAGACGCTTCCAAATCCGTGGGACGAGGTCGCCGAGAGGTACCCCGAGGGCATGCGGGTCAAGCGCCCTGTTAAGAAGATTACTCATTCCGGCGCATTCATCGAGCTCGAAGAGGGAATTGACGGCTTCCTCCACGTGGACAATATCTCGTGGACCACGAAGCCTCGAAACCCGTCAGAGGTCTTGAACGAGGGCGAAGAGGTGGACGTAATGGTGCTTTCCGTCGACTCGGAGAATCACAATATCCGCCTCGGTATGAAGCAGCTCGAAGAGGACCCGTGGCAGGAGCTGAAGCAGGCCTACGCCGACCGACGCATCGTTGAGGGCGAAATTACCAACATTACCGATTTCGGCGTCTTCGTGCGAGTGCACGGCGGTATCGAAGGCCTCATCAACAAGGCGAATCTTGTAGATCCCAAGAATGAGTCCTTCGAAGAGGCGGTGAAGCGTTTCAAGGTCGGTCAGAAGGTGCAGGCAATGGTGACCGAGGTCAATCCAGGGAGGAATCGCCTTTCCCTCTCCATCCGTGAGATGCACAGACAGGAGCAGCGTGCAGAGCTCGAGAAGTACATCCACGATGAAGGGGAGGAGACCAAACTCACGCTAGGGGAGATGCTGAAAGAAAAGGAAAAGTCCTGACTCTTTCTCCCGCACCTTATCGTCTCCCCATGCGATCGTGACCCGCATGTTCACGTCTGACGTAGACATTAGTAAGCTCGAAACACTCATCGAGATCAACGCCCTCATAAACTCCGACTATTCGGACCTGCAGGGCGTGTTACAGCGCATTCTCGAATCAGCAATGCGGCTGATAGAGTGCGAGGCGGCATCACTCCTGCTGTTGAATCCGGAGAATAACAAGCTCTATTTCGAGGTCGCACTTGGTTCCAAGGGTCCGGACGTCAAAAAGTTCTCACTCAACCTCGGCGAGGGTATTGCGGGGTGGGTGGCCGAACACAACCGGTCGCTCATCGTAAACGACGTGGATCGCGACACGCGGTTCTATGCGGAGATCGGCCGCAAGGTCGGTTTTACGACCGACGAGATCCTCGCGGTGCCGATGCGCATCAAGGAGCGACCGGTTGGCGTGATCGAGATGATCAACAAGAAGAGCGGTCGGGATTTTAATCAAGGCGACCTGCAGTGGCTGGAGATTTTCGCGACGCAGGCGGCGCTGGCCATCCAAAACGCGAAGTCATTCCAGCAGGCACGGGACGAGATCGACAACCTCCAGAGTCAGGTTGACCACGCCCAGGGCTACCATACCTTCATCAGCGAAAGCAAGCAGATTGAAGAGAAAATGAAGCTCGTAGAGCGTGTATCGGCCACCGACTCATCGGTGCTCATACTCGGTGAGAGCGGAGTCGGAAAGGAGCTTTTTGCCGAGCAGATTCACATGCGAAGCAAGAGGGCACAGATGCCCCTCGTTCGGGTAAACTGCGCCGCTCTGCCCGAGGCGCTTCTTGAGAGCGAGCTCTTCGGGCATGTGCGCGGGGCCTTTACCGACGCGGTGAGCGACCGGCGCGGCCGCTTCGAGCTCGCGGACGGCGGCACTATCTTTCTCGATGAGATCGGCGACATCCCGGCGTCGGTACAGGCCAAGATGCTTCGCGTGCTGCAGGAGCAGACATTCGAGCCGGTCGGCGCGAGCGAACCATTACATGTGAACGTTCGCATAATCGCGGCCACCAACAAGGACATCGAACAGGCCGTCGAGGATGGGAGTTTCCGTCGTGACCTCTATTACCGGCTCAACGTGCTGCCGCTCTACATACCGCCGCTGAGGGACCGAAAGGAAGACATCCCCGTGCTCGCCGGCCACTTCCTGAAGAAAGTAAACCGCGAAACCAAGAAACAGGTGAGGGGATTCTCCGACGCCTCGATGCAGGAGCTGCTGTCCTACTCGTGGCCCGGCAACGTGCGCGAATTGCAAAACGCGGTCGAGCGTGCCGTCGTGATCACCCAGGACGACTACATCCAGCCCGGAGACCTCATCCTGCAGCCAACGCAACGAGTATCGCAGGAGAGCTTCAACGGGCATCCGCTGAAGGAGTCGCTCAACCTCTTCAAACGACACCTCATTCAGACAACTCTCGAAAAAAACGATTGGAACCAGACGGCGACCGCGAAGGTGCTCGGTATACAGCGAACCTACTTGTCCCGTCTCATAAAAGACCTGGATATTTCACACTAACCCCCAAAGGAACACCTAGAGGAACCCCCAGAGGAGTGCCGACGAATGCAACGAACCGACGAGCGTGACACTAAAACGCGTATAGCCGACGCCATCTCCAACTTACTCAGCAGACACTGGAAGACGATCGTATTCACTTTCGTGGTAATCGTGGTGGCCATCATCGGAATCTTTGCCTATTTCCAGGTCCAGGAAAACCGCGCAAACGAAGCCGCCCGCATGGCCGAAGAGCTCCAGCGGGACTACGAAGGAGGAGGAGCAGCGCTCGACCCTCGAAGAGGCGATTCAGGACTCCATAGACGAGATAGTCGACCGGTATTCCCGCACATACGCCGCCTCCCGGGCGCTCACGATTCGCGCGGAGATCGAATGGGAGCAGGAAGAATGGGCGACGGCCGCGGAAACCTATGCCCGAGTAGCCGAGGAGTATCGCGACACCCACGTGGCTTCCGTGGCGCTTTTAAACGCCGCAGCAGCCGAGGAGACCGCCGGGAACACGGAGACGGCCCTCGGGCACGTGGATACCCTCATCAATCGGTACGCCGATGGTGAGCCGACTCCGGAGCTCGCACGCGCCTATTTTACCCGGGGACGGCTGAACGAGGAGCTTCAGAACTACGAGACGGCCTCGGACGCATACAACCGGCTGGTGGACGAGCATCCGGAAAGCAGTTGGACAAATCTAGCCCGAAACCGTATAATCGCGCTCAAAACACGCGGTCTCATAGAAGAGTAAGTCGAAACAACAGTGCGCGTGGTCGGGAGTGTACATGGCCAAGCGAAGATCTCGCTTCTTGGAGACTCGTTACTTTGGGCTCGTCATTGGGCTTTTCGTGGTGCTCCTCATGGTGTTGGTCGGCTCGACTACGCCCATGCTGGACCGACTCGAAACGAAGATGCTCGACGCTCATTTCAACCTCAAGCAGACCTTTCGCGGCGAAAGCACGCAGGAAGGTGTTACGCAGGTACGGCGGAACCCCGACGTTTCACCCGATATTCTCCTCATCGGGGTGGACTTTCGCACTCTCTCGGCATTTGGGAATTGGCCGTTCCCTCGCTTTCGCCATGCGGATCTCTTGAACTCCTTTGCGCGAATTTCCGATCAAAGCGCACGAGAACGCTCCATTCTCCTCGATATTTTTTTCGTAGAGCCGGCGGATAGCGCCTACGAGGATGCGATGTTACGCGAAGCTATCGAGTACAATGGGCGCACCTACCTCGAGACCATCCTCGAGCGCAGCCCCGCTCCGCCTGAAGTCGCGAGAGAGATGGCCGAGCGCCACGAAGTTCTCTACGACACCCACGGAAAGGTCACCAATATCACCGGTGACTGGACCAGAGTTCCCTACAATCTGGGGAAGCAACCACCGCTGAAACCTCTCGGTCGTGCCGCCGCCGGCTACGGGCATGCGAACTTCTATAACGACTTTGACGAGACCTACCGCCGTGCTCCGCTCGTCGCGAAATCGACCGAGCTCATACAAACATATCGCCTGGATATGCTTACCCCCGACGTTGAGCTCGACCGCACCCGCTTCGAGCGTCTCGCATGGTTCGACACCGAAGGGAGAGAGCACACGGTTGCACATCCCCTCACGCCGGAGATTATTGAGGAACTCCGCTCACGAATGGAGGTCGAAGCCCCACAGCGGGTGGAGGACACCGACAACGACGGGGAACCCGACGATTTTTTCTACGTAGTACGCAAGTTTCAGGATCATTTCATTCCTGCTATCACGCTGAGTCTCGCGCTGGATTACTTTAACAGCACCTACGAGGAACTTGAAGTTCGCCTCGGCGAGTATATCCGCATCCCCGAGCCGCAACTCTACAATCCGCAGACCGCGGAGTGGGGACCGTACGAGATCATGCAAAAGCCTCCGGAGTATGACGAGGAGGGGAGTCTCGTCGCCGAGGCGGAGTATCGCCGGATCGACGAGATAACCATTCCGATCGACGAGACCGGAAGTATGCTTATCAACTTCATGGGACCGCGGTCGAGCCCCGCACGGGACGGGTACCAGACCTTTCCCGTCCGACCCTATGCCGGGTACGCATCTCGGGTACCGGGTATCGACCCGGAGACCTGGCCACCGACCCGCGCGGTGGAAAACAAAATTCTCATGGTCGGCGCCTTCGCACCGGGAATGGCCGCCGACGAAAAGACCACACCGTACGGGCTCATGTACGGGGTTGAGATACACGCCAATGCGCTGAACACGATCCTCATGGATAACTTTCTGCAGTACGCCCCCGCGTGGTTCGACGCACTCGTGCTGCTCGTGCTCGCACTGGTTACCGCGTTCATGGCGTCGAGACTATCTACGATCTGGTCGCTCTTTGCATCGCTTTTCCTCATCGTAGTGTTGTTTTTCGTAACGACTATCGTCTTCGACGACCTCGCCTACATCGTAAACTTCTCCACCCCCGCCATTGGCGTTCTACTCACCTTTCTTGCCGTCGTCGTCTACCGGGTGATGACCGAGGAGAAGGATAAGCGTCGCATCCGTGACATGTTTGGAAAGTACGTGAGCCCTCGCGTGGTGGACCAGATTCTGGAAAACCCTCCGGAGCTCGGAGGCGTAGACAAGGAGCTCTCGGTACTGTTCTCAGACATTCGCGGATTCACCACGCTATCGGAGTCCATGACACCGCAGGAGCTCGTGAATCATCTAAACCTGTACCTGACCGCAATGACCGACGTCATCCTTGAGTCCGAGGGCACCCTCGACAAGTACGTTGGTGACGAGATCATGTGTTTCTGGGGCGCCCCGGTATCACAGTCCGACCATGCCTTGCGCGCCTGCCGGAGCGCGGTGCGACAGATCGAGGTGCTCGAGGAGCTAAACGCATCCTGGCCGGCGGAGAAGAGAATTGCCATCGGCATCGGGATAAACTCCGGGATTATGACGGTGGGGAATATGGGCTCGCAGGGGCGGATGAACTACACCCTCATGGGAGATAACGTGAACCTCGGCGCACGGCTCGAGGGAACAAACAAGATGTACGGTACGGCGATCATAATGAGCGAGTACACATATGGGCTCGTGAAAGATCACGTGGTGGCCCGCGAGCTCGATAATATACGCGTGAAGGGCAAGAACCGACCCGTGCAGATTTATGAGCTCATTGATGTCATAGAGACCGCATGAATACGGACGAGCGCATAAGCCATTACCTACGACGACGCCTTGCAGCGGCACTGGTGGCGGTGGCGGCGACACTGCTTTTTCTCGCTTGCGGAATTGAGAGCACGCCGTTCATCGCGGGGCCCAAGCCCGACGAGATCGACCTGGTACCCGAAACGGGAACCGACCGAATCAAGTTCCTACACAATGAGAACGACAACGACACCGACGAGTTCAGGGGCTACGACCTGTACTACAAGCTCTACGAGGACGAGGACGGCCTCTGTGAGGCGGGTGACGCCTGTCGCGGCGACCGGGACAGTATACTCAGTAACCCAGTGCAGACCGGACCTTCACGGCTTTTGACTCGCGCCTACAGGCGCCTCGTTCCGGAAAACTCGCCCGGGCAGATTCCCAACGTTCCGGTGTCGAACAGCATAAAGGCGAACGAATTCACCGTCGACATCGACCTGACCGGCGGCGGGGCAAGCAACGCGTTCACGGCAACCTGGCCCGACGCAACCGTCACCCTGAATCGCCGAGTAGCGCAGGGAGGCACGTACAAGCGGTTCCTCGATGGGGGGAGCTACGAGGACGAAGATGACGATGTGGACCACAGCGCAATCACCGCCGACATATCGGATGTGATAAACGATGACAAATTGTATCTCGCCGTATACGCCCTAGGGTATGGCGTCGATCCCGGCTCCCTACAAGCGCTCTACAGCGAGCCGGTCTATCTTGGCTTTGTCCCGGTAGACATCCCGTAGACATAAACCGACTAACACACGCAAATGGCAGGAACTTATTCATGACCGCGTACTACTTGACAATTGGCCTCGCATATCTCGTCGTGGGCTTCGGCGTTGCACTGTTTTTCTATGTGGTTCTCAGAAAGAGCTTTCTCGGCAATTTCTGGGGGGCGCTGCTTATAGGTCTCATAGGCGCCTTCGCGGGCGGCATGGTGGACTTTCTTTTTGCCGATATCATTGAGGCGTTGGCAAACCTCAATAACTCCGTGAATATCTTTCCGCCGATTATTACCGCCTTCGTTCTTGTGTGGCTGTTCTCGCTCATAACCGACAACCGAGAATAGCGCGGGTAGCTCGTCTCGGTTCGTCCGGATGCCGGCCATCGGGGGCGGTCGCGTTGCGGATTCGGCGGCCCCGGACGTCGCCGGCGCCATAACCTCGCGGCCGGCTCATTGAAAACCGCGCACCGCTTTTTAGCACCCTTCACTTCGTATAATAGATATTCTGTCTACTTATATCCAACATCGAAGGCCGGACGTCGCCGAGCATGCAAGGCTTCTCCTGCAGCTCCTGCGATACCCCTCTTGGCGAACAGACCGGAGGCCTGTAGGATCACGATATGATCGATGCAAGCTTCTCTGAGTTTTTCGACGTTATTCGCACTCTGCGTGGCCCCGCCGGTTGCCCCTGGGATCGGAAGCAGACGCCGGAATCCATGCGTCCGTATCTCCTCGAGGAGACCTACGAGGTGCTCGACGCAGTAGACATGCACGACGACGCCGAGCTTCGCGAAGAGCTCGGCGACGTGTTCTTGATTGCCACCATGATGGCGTATATTAAAGAACAAGAGGGAGCGTTCACCGTAGGCGATGTGTTCGACCATATCCGGGATAAACTCATTCGCAGGCATCCTCACGTATTTGGGACGGCCGAAGCCGAGACCCCTGAGGCGGTGGCGGCCCAGTGGGACCGCATAAAGACCGACGTCGAGGGAAAGGCGCACCCGTCGGCGCTTGACGGTGTGCCTGACGGTGTCCCGCCGCTCTCGCGGGCGCTTGAGCTGCAAAAGCGCGCCCAAAAAAGAGGGTTTGACTGGGACACCCCTCGGCCGGCGGCAGATAAAGTCACCGAGGAGCTCGACGAGGTCCTCGGTCTTGACCCGGCCGACCACGTGGCGGTTGAATCCGAAATCGGGGATCTCCTGTTTTCCGTCGTTAATCTATCGAGGAAAATGGGCGTCGACCCGTCGATTGCCCTTCACCGGGCGAACGGAAAGTTCAAACGCAGGTTTAAAGCAGTCGAGCGGGAAATGGAGCGGCGAGGAATTGACATGAGTTCCAAGGAGCTGAAGACGATGGACGCCATATGGTCTCAGACGAAGCAAACTGAGAACCCGTAGCTTCACCCTCCCGGGGTGCGAGACTCGCCGGCCGCGATTCGAGCAGGCACATCGTTTGGAGCCGCTGCGACGGCGCTCCCGACGTACGCGTCGAAGTACGACACGCCCTCGTCATCGCCCCCGGGGTTCGCGGCGACCCTGATCGCGAGTGTTTCCAATCGCGTGATGGTGATTCCGAGGGCGGCGGGGTCCGTGCGGTAAGACGTCTTCAAGAGCTTGCCAAGCCCGCGCGCGCGCCCACCCTCGTGAGCAATCGTGACCTCGAGACCAACGTCGCAGTCAATGACCCGCCTGACGCCGGCCGCGCCCTCGAGCAGCCCATGCAGCTCGTCGGCTCCAATGTCGGCATTCCTCGAATCTAGGAGAAACACCGATCCCCAGTAGCTCGCCATGAGTGACCGGACCTTTTTGTTGCCTTCCTCAAGGAGCATTGCAGCCGTGATTTCGATCCCCTCCGGCATAGCGCGCGACACGGCTTTATAAAAGGTATCAGGTTGTATAAATTCAGATACGGAGACCAGTGCGTATTCGCAGTGCGAGGCGAGGCCCAACGAAAGCGGCTGCGCAAACTCCTGACGGGGTTTCGGATTGAAGCCTTGCGTATAGGCCACCGGAATGCCAGCACGCCGGTATGCGCGCTCAAAGACGCCCATGAGACCGAGGTGCGGAATGTAGACCGTGGACCCCGTCTTGTTAAAACGAAAGAGCATCTTGCGTCGTAGCTTTCCCTGCTCTCCCGGCATTGCCTGTGGGTGCTGTTGTTGCGCCGCGGGTACGGGTTGGTCGGAAATGGATACGTCGGCTACCGGAGGTGCGGGCCCTGCCTCCCGAACGCGCAGGGTACTGTTGCACACCCCGCACGCATGGTCGCAGTCATCGCCGCATTGCTCGGTCAACTCCCCTTCTCTCGACCGCTCGAACTCCCTGCGAAATGCTGCCGTGCCTACGCCCGTTGTAACGACCTGCCAAGGGAGCGGCTCGTGGGTCTCGCGCTCGCGGAGTAGCTCTTCATCTACCGGCCATGAAGCGTCTCTGATGGCGCCCCGCCAGGCTTCTCGGTCGAGGTGATCCTCCCAGGCATCCAGCCGACATCCTCGACCCCACGCGTCTGCAACGAGCTCCCCTACCCGTTCGTCTCCCCGGCTGATGATACCCTCGAGGCGCGACTGAAACGGCGCCTGATAGCCAAGTTTCATACCCATGCGCTTGAGTTCACGCTTCAGCTCCATGATCCGGTCGAGCGCCTCATATTCACCGAGCTGGCGCGCCCACTGGAAGGGTGTGTGCGGCTTGGGTACGAAGGTTGCCACGGCAACGTTGAAGTTCATCTTCACCGAAGACTTCATTTCGTGCATGAACTCGGCAATGGCACCCACCTCGTCCGCCTCCGGAACGGGAAGGCCGATCATGAAGTAAAACTTTGCCAGGCGCCATCCCATATCGCGCGCGGATTTCAGGATTTCTCTCGTCCGCACGATCGGTACCTGCTTGTTGATGGCGAGCTGCCCGGCCTCCCCGGGTGTCTCGACGGCAAACGTCAAGCCGCTCTTTCGAACCTGGGAGATCTCGGCGAGAAGCGGAAGGGTAAAGGAGCTCACCCTCAGCGACGGAAGGGCAAAACTGACGTGCTCCGAGGCAAATCGATCGTTCAAGTACCGGAACAGCGCATGAACGTCGGCGTAGTCTCCGGTGCTAAGAGAGGAAAGCGTTATGTGACGGTATCCGTAATTGTAAACCAGATTCTCCACCTCCCGCTCGATTGAGGCGTAATCCTTCATTCGAACGGGGCGATAGAAAACGCCGGCGCTGCAAAAACGACACCCCTGCGGGCAGCCTCGCATGATCTCTACGACGCCATGGTCCTGCACGACCCTGATACTCGGGACCGGCGCCTGCAGGAGCAGCGGCCCCGCGCCAAACTCTCCCCAAATTGCTCGTCGGGCGCGGCGGTCGGCTCCGAGCCACCACACGTGGGCGCTCTCGCGAAGCCGTGCGAGCTGACTGTCGCGAGAGGCGCCCCGCGCGCGCAGCCCGGCCAGGTCACCGACCAACCGCTCGATGAGACCCTCGGCCTCGCCGATGAAGATGGCGTCGAAGAATGGGCCGAACGGAACAGGATTCGATGATATTGGCCCACCGGCTATGACCACGGGTGACTCATTCCCGCGATCGGAGCTTCTCAGGGGTACCCCGCCGCTGTCGAGAACGGTGAGGATATTCGTCGCCGACAGCTCATACCCGAGGGAGAACGCCAGCATATCGCAGTCCAAGAGCGGTAATCCCGACTCGAGCGTGTACAACGGGATCCCGGCCTGAGCGATTTCAGCCTCAAAGTCGGGAGCGGGGGCAAATACGCGCTCGCAGCGGACCCCAGGAATCGCGTTGAGGCGCGTGTACAGGAGTTTGATCGCAGTGTTCGACATTCCGATTTCGTAGAGGTCCGGGAAACAGACCGCAACGACGTAGTCGCTGCCGCCCGATACGGCTCCCCCGACGCCGGCCGCGAGGGGCGGAACTGCGCCGAACTCGCCTCCCGTATAGCGTCCCGGGTTTTGCACGCGGGCAAGTATTCGTTTGAGATCGCGCGTCGGATCAACTCGCTTCATGACGGATTTCAGCTCTCGTGCCGTCGCACGCTGCTCGATTCTCGCTCCCTAATAATGATAGCGGTTGTGATGAATGTTTAGAAGCAACCCGACACTCAGCATCGCGGTCCATAGAGATGAGCCACCGTGGGACAAAAAGAACAACGGGATGCCCGTTATCGGCATGACCCCGATCACCATACCGACGTTGACGGCGAAGTGAAAGAAGATAAGGGCGACAATGCCGGCAGCAACCAGCGAGGAATAGTTGTCCCGGGCAGTCTGGACGATGTAGAGCCCTCGCAGGAGGATAACGAGGAATAAACCGAAGACGAGCAAGCCTCCGAGAAACCCCCATTCTTCGGCGAGAATCGAGAAAATGAAATCGGTGCTCTGCTGAGGAATGAACTGATAGTGGCTCTGAGTGCCCTGTAGGAACCCCTTGCCGGAAAGCCCGCCCGAGCCCACGGCGGTAACGGATTGGATGATGTTCCAGCCCGCGCCCCGCGGATCCGCATATGGGTCCAGAAAGACAATGAGGCGGGTCATCTGGTATTCAGCCAGCGCTCTTCGAACGGCGAGGGAGCCCAGTAAACCGACGAGAATCACCGAAAGCGCATAGGTAATCCAGAAGAAGTACCTGCGTTTCGTAGCGAGGTATCCCACAGCGGTAACCGCCAGCATTATTAGAAGCGCGGCGATGACCATCGAGAGAACATCGGGACGGGTGAGAACCGAGACTACGGGTATACTGCCCTCATAGATCTGGCGTTCCCAGGCTGGGGTCACGCTGAGCACGGCGGTGAGGCTAAGAGCGAGAACGATGTAGGCGACGTGTCTTACCCTGGCGCCCGCCACGAATGCCATGACCAGAAATAGGGGAATGAAGACAAGGGAGGTTCCCAGGTCCGGCTGTGCCAGGGTCAGCCCCATTGGAATGAGCATGACCACAGCCCCTGCCAGAAACAATGGTAACTTCTTGATTGCGGGACCGATCCTCTCCAGATAAATCGAGAGAACGAGCACCGAAGCAAGCTTGGCGAACTCCGAGGGCTGAATCCCGAGCCCGGCAATTCCCAGCCAGGAGCGGGCCCCGTTTACGACCCGACCGAACGCGAGGGTAATCATCATTAAAATCAAGACCACCACGTAGAAGGGAACCGAAGCGGTTCGAATCGTACTGTAACTGGTCAACGCCCCCGCGGTGAGCAGGATAAGCCCCGTCCCGGCCCACACCATCTGTCGAATGTGTTCATTGGAGTATACACGTCCGGTGGAGGTAACCCCGCTGGAGTAAATGAAAAGAATGCCGATGGCGATCAATGACAGCGTTGCAGCTACAATGTAGACGTCAAAGCTCAGTACGGAACGTGATTGCACCCGCGTCTCCTACATGTACCACAGCGGTCGAGGGGCACTCTTGAGCCCGGCCACCGATTCCTGAAAGTTACTGTCGGTAAAAATACCGTGGAGAATAACGTTTGCCGCTTTCGGCGCCCACCACTCCCACTCGTTCTCGGCGTCCACCATTACCGCGACGACGACCTGCTCCTCGGGATCGGCGGCCTCATAGGGGGCATAAGCCACGAACCAAGAGTGCCAGTTCTCCTCCTTACCGGCGACTTGACTGGTGCCGGTCTTACCCGCCGCCTCGACCGCCGGTGTGGTAATCACGACCTCGGCCGTTCCGTCGGTTATGACCCCTCGCATGGCGCGCTTTACGTTGTCGAAGGTAGACTGTCGCGCATCCATGGTATGCAGCACCTCAGGCTTGACCGTACGCAGCACCTCGCCGGTAATCTGGTCGCGGACCTGGCTCAGAACGTGCGGCCGATACACCACACCCTCGTTCACGATCATGGCAACCATGTTGGCAATCTGAAGAGAGGTCACCGTGAGGAAGCCCTGCCCTATCGAAAGGTTAGCGGTATCCCCTCCGACCCACGGCGAGTTAAACCTGCGCCGCTTCCACTCGGGGCTAGGGAGAGTCCCGGCAACCTCGCCCGGCAGATCAACTCCGGTTTCGGTTCCGAAGCCGAACTTGCGCGCGTAGTCGACTATGCGCTCCACGCCGAGGTGTTCGACCCCCATCGTCCAGAAGAAAACATTCGAGGAGTTCGCAAGACCACCGAAAATATCCAGATGCCCGAAACCCGTTTCCCGCCAGTCGTTGAACACCCGGTTCCCCAGGACGTAGGTACCGTTTGCGTTCACTGTCTCGTCGAGCCCGAAAACTTCTTCCTCGATCACGGCGGTGGCCATCAGAATCTTCCACGTCGAAGCCGGTGGAGAGCTGCTCTGGATGGCACGATTTAGAAAAGGCGAGTTCGGCGAGCGGGAGACCTGACTGAAGGCGCGCGAACCACCCTCTCCGTAAAAGCGGTTCGGATCGAAGCTCGGGTAGGAGACCATGGCCAGGATTTCTCCGGTCGCCGGCTTGAGGACAATCGCGGAGCCGATGCGATCGCCGAGTGCTTCGGCGGTAAGACTCTGAATGTTTCGATCGATCGTGAGCACCAGATTGTCTCCGAGAACCGGAGGAATGTCTTCCCGACCGGTTTCTTCCACGAGCCGCCCGGAGGCATCCACGGTGCGGAAACTGCGGCCGGGTTCACCTCGCAGAAGCTCATCGTACTGCTGCTCGACTCCGCTCTTGCCGAGAACCGAGTTAGCGCCGTATCCGCGGTTAAAAAGAACCTGCAGCTCTTCGGGGGTGATGTCTCCGACGTATCCGAGCACATGCGCCAATTCTTCGCCCTCTGTATAGTAGCGCGTCGGCTTGCTCTGCCAGGTCACACCGGGGTAGCGCCGATTGTGCTCGGCGAGATAAGTCACTTTTCGAAATGAAACGCCGCTCTGCACCTCCACCGGCCTGTACACGTTGTAGCTCTCCGGGGGGACCTTCTCCTTTATCCGGGAAACCGGCACACCGAGATAGTCGGCAACACGCTGGAAGACCTCCTCGTGCTGCCCTGCGGGGATCTCGGCGGGATTCAGAAGCACCGCAAAGGAATCGGTGTTGGTAACGAGCGGCGTATCGTAGTTGCGGTCGTAGATCTCGCCGCGTTGCGCAGGTATGGGCATAGCACGGCGTTTTACGCGCTCGGCGCGGGCACTATAGATGTAGTTATCGACGATCTGCATGGAGAAGAGATAGCCGGCATACCCGACAAAGAGCGTCGTAATTAGAACACCGAGGGCAAGCACTCTGATCTTGGAAACCGGACCACGTCTAGGCGAAAAACCACTCATAACGTCGTTGTCTCCCTGCGGGACTGTCTCAACGGCCTGATAAACCTTAACAAAGCAAACAATATCGGTGCAAGCACCGCGTTGTATCCCACCTCGATGGGCAGTCGCGAAGAAAGCACTGCGGATGAAAGCCCGTCGACGCCGAAGACGGCGGCCGTAAGACCGGCAAAGAGCGCCTTTACCAACGTTCCAACGGTAAGAAGCAGAACCGGCACCAATACCGCGTCAACAAGCATGCGGTTGTGGAGAACACCGAAGAGGAATCCCATCACGGTTCGAAGTAGTGCATGGAACCCCAGTGGGGAGAGAGACAGCAGATCTTCGACGAGGCCGCCCACAAAGGCGCCGATCTCGCCCTCGAAGCTGCCGTTCGTAACCGAGTAATAGGCTATGACGATCAGGGCAAGATCTGGGCGCACGCCGGCTATCTCGACCGCCACAAGCACATTCGTCTGCAAGGCAGCCAAGGCAACAAGCATCCCCGAATACAAGAGCACGCGAGGGGTCATTCGTTCTCCGGGGTTATGACAAAGACATATTCAAGAGTCGAAAAATCGACGATTGGGTCGATGGTCAACTCCAGAGACGTCTCGTAGGGCTTTGCTTGAACCGAAGTCACGGAACCAATGCGAATTCCCGCTGGGTAGATAGAGTTCATGCCGGAGGTTACCACCGTGGCACCATATCGTACACTGCTGCGGGCCTGAGAGCTCACGTAGCGCATCGTCAACGTACCGTCCCTGCTCGGCGTGCCGTGCACAAGCCCCTCGTAACGGGACTGCTGTAGCCGGGCCGCTACGTAGTTTGAGCTGTCAAAGAGCGGAATCACGATCGATGTGCTTCGTCCCACCGTCTCGATACGACCTACGAGCCCCTGAGAGCCTCCCTGCACGGCTACAACCGGCATGTTCCGCTGCATACCCCCGGAGGAGCCTCTATTGATGGTTATGGCGGAAAACAGGTTCGAAGGATCCTTGCCGACAACACGGGCCGCCACGTTACGGTAATCGAGAGACTCGGAGAACCCGAGCACCTGCTCGAGGCGCTCTACTTCCCGTCTCAGCTCATTGACATCGGTGCGCACGCCCTCATAGCGCCGGAGCTCGCGAAGAACCGCTTCGTACTGTTGCTGAAGCTCTCCGAGCTCTCGTACCGAATTGATGGTCGATCCGATGAAGTCACCGATATGGAAGAAAAACTCCTGCGCGGAGGATACGACGGTCAGCCCCGCTTCCGCCGGCCGAAATCGATCGCGCGCCGTTGAGACGACAAGCAAGATAACCGAAGTGAGTACCAGCACAGCAAAGAGGACACCGGCCCTTTGATTCTCAATGCGTTCTCGAACGCTCACGTCACGTCTTGTGGTACACGCGGCGGCCCTGGTGGTTTGGTCCCCGCTCGTGGTCGAAGTACATCCCGGCGCCAAGCGCCACGCAGTTTAGCGGGTCCTCCGCCTTGAATGCAGGAACTCCGGTCTCGTTGGCGATCAGCACGTCGAGGCCTTTCAGCAACGACCCGCCCCCGGTCATCACGATGCCCCTCTCCACGATGTCAGCGGCGAGCTCCGGCGGTGTCTCCCCGAGCGTTCCCTTTATCTCTTCGATGATGGCGGTAATAGGCTCCTGCAGCGCCTCACGCACCTCGACGCTGTCGATCTCGAGCCGGCGCGGCAGTCCCGTAATCGCGTCGGTGCCCTTTACTTCCATCTTTTCAATGGTCTTGTCCGGCGAGGCATTCCCAATACGCTTCTTGAGCTCCTCGGCGGTCCCCTCTCCGATGATGAGATTGTGTACGCCTCTCACGTGCTTCATGATGGCTTCGTCGAACTCATCGCCACCGAGACGGATGGCATTCGTCACGACCATGCCGCCGAGGGATATGACCGAAATCTCGCTGGTTCCGCCGCCGATATCGACGATCATGTGGCCGGCCGGCTCGAAGATCGGAATACTCGCACCAATTGCAGCAGCGAGCGATTCTTCGATCACCTTCACCTCGCGTGCGCCGGCCTTGTAGGCGCTTTCCTCTACTGCGCGCCGCTCGACTTCGGTGATGCAGGTTGGTACGCCGATTACCATGCGTGGCTTCACGAATAGCCGTCGGTTGAGAACCTTGGAGATGAAGTAGCGGATCATCTTCTCGGTTGTCTCGAGATCCGCGATAACTCCGTCGCGAAGCGGCCGGATCGCGATGATATCACCGGGGGTCTTCCAGAGCATCCGGCGAGCCTCCTCGCCGACCGCCACCACCTTCTTGGTGCCTCGCTCGACGGCTACGACCGACGGCTCGCTAATGACGATACCTCGTCCGCGGATGTAAATGAGCGTGTTGCATGTACCGAGGTCTACCCCGATATCGCTTGAAAAAGCGTTGAAAAGCGATCCAACACCCATGTGTGTGTTCCTCCGGCTTACGTGTTCCCCTGCAGGCTCGTCAGTGCGCCTGCATGGTTCGGATCAATTCGAATGGTCTCGCGCCACTGCGACCGGGCGCGCACGGTATCTCCCATCAGGTCGTACACTCGGCCCAACTGATAATGAGCTTCGGCGGACTTAGCATTCGAGTCAATGATGAGCTCAAACTGCTGTTTGGCGGCCTCCAGCCGGTCATCCTGTATATAGGCTTCGCCCAGCATAAACCGGGCTTTCTGAACGAGAAACGAGTCGTCGGTGGCCCCGATCGCATCCTTCAAGTACGATTCCGCCTGCCCGTGACGGCCCGCCTTCATGTAGGTCTCCGCGACGGTCAGATACAAAAGATCCGACGGCGTGCGGTCGAGGGCGGTGGAGAAACTCTCCACGCTCTCTTCGAAGCGGCCGAGCTGCGCGTAGGCCATACCGAGATACTCGTGAGTATCATCGGCTACGTAGCCCATTTCCTCCGACTGGCGCATATGCCTCACCGCAAGATCGTAGTAAAAGTCGCCGCGGTGATAGTAAGCCTTCGCGAGCACATAATGTACCTGAGCTTCCAGCGGCGTGCGGCGGAGCACGAGTGCCTTGCGCAGCAAGATTACAGCACGGTCGAGGTAGGCACGCTTGTCTTCCTCTGAGACCTGATTAACCCCTTCATAAAAATAGGAAAATCCCCCCAGAACAAGAGCGCTCTCGTCAAGCGGGGTCTCCGCGAGGACCTGCTGTGTCCGCTCTATGATGCTCCTATACCTCGCCTGGTCCCACAGCTCGTGCATTTCCTGTCGTTCTTGCACTTCGCTGTATCTCAAGAGCCCGAAGGCCTGGGTTTGAAAAAAAACTATCGCAAGAACTACGAGAAGGCCACCGAGGATCAGGATCCGTCGGGCACCGCCTCGCGGTGATGCTCCAAAGCCTCTGGTGCGGAAACCGCTACGGGAGAATGTCATTGTCAATCAGGCGTATTCAACTATACATCAGGGGAAAAGTCAATTCGGAAAAAAAGCGACCGAGGCGTCGTAAGCCGGGTTCTGTGAGAGGCCGTCATCTATCTGGCCGCTGCGTTGCCGCAGTCGGTCCCGAGCAACCTACCCGCAGGCATCGGACGGGCAGCCCGCCTGCTGCTTGGTCTTGCTCCCGGCAAGGTTTGCCATGCGCCGAAGATTACTCTCCGACCGGTGGGCTCTTACCCCACCTTTTCACCCTTACCCCACCACACAATCGCGGACCGTGTAACCGGGCGGTACGTTTTCTGTGGCACTTTCTCGCCCGACGCGAAATCGGGGCCGGGTGTTACCCGGTGCCGTGCCCTGTGGAGCCCGGACTTTCCTCCGGGGCCTACGCCCCGGCGACGGCCGACGCCCCGATCGCAAAAGAAACTTGGTGTTGCCTGCTATTCTTCCTCTCCGGAACGTTCCTCGTCTCCGTCGTAGTTTTCCTCTTCGTCATAGTCCTCGCCCTCGGTTTCTTCGACTTCTTCGTCGGAGTCCGGCTCGAGCTCTTCCTCTTCCTCGACTTCCTCATCCGCCTCGGCGTCGCCCATTTGGAGCGGTTCCTCGTCGAGAACGTCCTCGATACCGAAATCTTCGTTGCCACCGAAAGACTCCACGACGTCGGCAAGACTCTCGGAGTCCTCTTCGCTGTATTCCGACTCTTCGTCCCCGACGTAAAACACGATCTTGCTGCAGTAGGGGCAAAAGAGAATCTGATCACCGCGCTGCACATCATTTACGAACTGGTTTGGGAGTATCATCTGGCATCCGGTGCAGACGCCTTTCTTTAGCGGAACGATGCCCTCCCCTTCCTTGCTGCGAATGATGCGCTTGAACTTGAAGATGAGCTCTTCATCGAGGCCGGGGACGAGCTTCTTCTCGTCTTCCTCGAGCTCGTCGAGGTTTCGCTTCTTTGCCTCGGTTTCATCCTTGATCTTGTCTTGTTCCTCTTTGACTTCCTGCTCTTGCTGCTCGATAAGGCTCTCCTCGCGGGAGAGCTCTTCAGACATCTCTTCGAGTACCTTGGTTTCCTTCTGCAACTCTTTCCTCAATGACTGTTCCCGCTCGGAGGCGTCACGGATCTCCTTATCGAGAGCTTCGTACTCGCGTTGCGTTTGGATGAGGTCCATTTGCTGCTCGTATCGCTCGCGCTCACGTTCCGCCGTTTCCATCTTCTCACGAAGATCGGTCATGCGCTGCTTGGTCGCGTCATACTGGTTGTTCTTCTCGATGTAGGACTTCTTCATCCGATTAAGGAGCTCCGTCTTGGTGGAAAGCGCCTTGGGAAGGTCTTTGATCTCCGCCTCGATCACGAACTTCCGCGATAGGACGTCCTGGAGGGTTTTCAGTTTGTCGATGGTGTCCTGAATCATTCTATGCTCCTTGTTGCTGGTCGATGATTCTCGGTCGAGGATTACTGGTCAAGGTAGTCCTTGAGCCGCCGGCTGCGCTTGGGATGCCTGAGCCGGCGAAGCGCTTTCGCTTCGATCTGGCGGATGCGCTCGCGGGTGACGTTGAAGTACAGGCCGACTTCTTCGAGCGTCAGCGAGTACCCGTCTTCGAGTCCGAAACGCATCTTAAGAACCTCCTGCTCGCGCGGAGGCAAGGTGCCGAGCACCCCTTGCAGCTGCTCCTGAAGGAGCGTAAAGGCGGTCTGGTGCGCCGGATTCTCGACGTCCTTATCCTCGATGAAGTCACCGAGAAGAGAGTCCTCTTCCTCGCCGATCGGCGTTTCGAGGGAGATCGGCTCGCGGGCCACGTTCTTGACGGATTTCACCCGTGCAACCGACCAGCCAAGGCGATCGGCAACCTCTTCATCGTTCGGCTCCCGACCGAGCATCTGCATGAGCTGCCGCGACTCCCGCACCACCTTGTTGATCTGCTCTATCATATGAACCGGAACGCGGATGGTCCGTGCCTGATCGGAAATAGACCTGGTAATAGCCTGCCGTATCCACCAGGTGGCATAGGTTGAGAACTTGTATCCTTTGCGATACTCGAACTTCTCCACCGCCTTGATCAGGCCTATATTCCCCTCCTGCACGAGGTCGAAGAAGTGCAGGCCACGGTTGGTGTACTTCTTGGCGATACTGACCACCAGCCGAAGGTTCGCCTTGATGAGACGGTCCTTGGCGTTCTGCATCATCACCTTGCCGTGGGTGATCTCCTCCGACATTTCGAGAATCTCCTCAATCGAGTTCTCAAAGCCGGTTTCGAGGTCGTTGAGCTTTTTTTCGGTGATCTGTATCTGGCGGATCTTGTCCTTTATCTGGTCCGCGCTCAGCCCGAGTTCCTCCTCGATCCGCATCCGCTCAGCGGTCACGGCAAGCCCGCGTCCGAGGCTGCGAAGCTCCCGGAAATTCGAAACGCGCAGCCGCTTCTCGATACGCTGCTGCTCCTTTCGATACTTACGGATTTTGCGAGCCGCGCTGATGAAGCGATCCGAGAAATAGAGTATCTCCTCCTGATGGATCTCCACCTGGTGAAGCTTCTTCATCAGGTCTTTGCGTTTCTTGGCGAGAGACTTGTCTTCGAAGAGTTCTCCGCCCTTGGCTATAACTTTCTCCTTCTGCTCGATATACCCCCGTAGATCGGGCAGCAGATCCTTGAGGGCCTCGCGGTAGAACTGCGACAGCCGTCGTCGCTCGGCGAGAAACTCAGAGATTTCCTTCTTGGTGAGGTTGAGCTCTTTGGGGTCCTGCTTTGAAAAGGCGCGCTGAGCGAGGTCGTAGAACTCGGGGATGAGAATCCCGGAGTTCTTGATGACCCGCTTTATGATGTTCTCGCCGTCCTCCATCTTCTTGGAAAGCTCGACCTCCTGCTCCGCGGTCAGGAGGTTCTCTTTCCCGATTTCACGCAGATAGAGGCGGATCGGATCGTCGACCGCGCTGTCCTTCTCACCCATCATGACGTTTTTTTTCGTCTTTTCGTGTTTTGCCTCCGGCTCGGACTCCGGTTCCGCCTCGCCGTCTTCCTCGGCACCGGCCTCTTCCGTCGTCTCTTCGTCCTCTTCGACAACCGATACATCTTCTTCTTCGAGCGTCACGTTATGTTTTGCCAATATTCCGATAACCTCCTCAATCTTCTCCGAGTTCACTACCGAGTCGGGAAGGAAGTCATTTACCTCGTCGTAGCTAATGCTGGTCTTGTTCTTGGCGTAATCTATGAGCTTCAGCATCGCCGGGTCATTTTGCAGCTCGATCATCAATAAGCACCCTCAGCTTACGAAGCTCGGTGTCGAGATACTGCTGCTCATGCAGCAGATCCAGCTCTTCGGCGTCATTGGCCGTCTCGCCGCGACGCAACCGCGCTCCGATGCGTTTTCGTCGTTCTTGGAGGTTGCGCTGCTTGATTCTGTAGGAGGTATCACGGATGATAGACTCCCCGTTGAGCGCGAATTCGTCTGAGGAAACGCGCTCGACAATCAATTGTCGCAGATCCTCGGTCTCGATGCGTTCGAGCAGCAGCTCCGTCGATTGCTCACTCGCGCGGAAACACTCCTCGAGGGCAACGAATACCTCACGTGCACGGTCGTCCTGGAAATCGTCAACACTCAGTACTGTTCGTACAAAGGAAAATAGATTTCGGTGTGCTACCGTTGCAAGCATGAGGTAGAGATCGAAGGAAATTGACTGCTCTGCGGATCGGTCCACGTCTACGGACGCAGGCTTACGACCCGCCTGGAAGTCGCGCTCAACAGCACCGCGATCCACCCCAAGCGCGTCGGCTACGAGATGTAAACTTGCCTCCTGCCGCACCGCCGATCCAATGCTTTTAATATATGGGAAAACCTCCCGTAGAACAAATTCTTTCCCGCGCGGTGTGTCGATATTCGTGCGACTGACAGCGCGTTCAACAAGATAATCAAACAAGGTTTTAGTATAAGTCAGCCTTTTTTGCAATTGTTCGGCGCCCTCGTTCTCTACAATGTCTCCCGGATCCTGTTCCGCAGGCAACTGGCACACCCGTCCCTCTATCCCCGCCTTCTCGAGGATCTCGGCGGCACGCCGCGCGGCGTCGAGCCCCGCCGAATCTGCGTCGAACAAGAGGGTCACCACGCCCGCATATCGCCTGACCAGCCTTGCCTGCCCTTCGGTAAATGATGTCCCGAGGGGAGCCACTGCATTCGTAACTCCGGCCTGGGCAAGGGCGAGGACGTCCATGTAGCCCTCGCAAAGATAGACCTCTCCCCGCTCGCGAATGGACTTCATACCCTGATACAGCCCGTAGAGCTCATCCCGCTTTCGAAATATGACGGACTCGGGCGAGTTGATGTACTTGGGCCCGTAGTCACCGAGACGACGGCCGCCGAATCCGACCACCTGCCCTCCGCGGGCGTGTATGGGGAACATTACACGATCGGAGAACAGCGCAACCTCGGGATACTGCCGCGAGAAAAGTCCTGTCTGGGCGAGAAACTGCGGCGAGTACTGCTTCTTACGAAGGAAATCGAACAGCCACCGCCGATCCGCCGGAGCGTAGCCGACGTCGTAGCGATCAAGCACCTCCTCGGAGATCTTTCGCCCGCTCATGTAGCGGCGGGCCTGCTCCGCGCCCGCGGAGTTTACAAAAATGTGGCGAAAGCTGCCCGCGACCCGCGTGTTGAGCTCTTTCAGCGCATCACGGGTGCGCGATTCCTCGTCGGATTCGCCGGCCTCTACCTTTACTCCCGCCCGCTCGCCGAGGGCCCGGACGGCCTCTGGGAAGGACAGGCCCTCCATTTCCATGATGAACTGGAAGGCGCTGCCGCCCTTGCCGCTCGAGAAACAGTAATACAGCTGCTTCTCAGGTTCCACGCTAAACGAGGGAGTCTTCTCGCTCGTGAATGGGCTGAGGCCCCAGTAGCGCGCACCACGCTTTTTGAGGGACACGTAGTCACCCACCACGTCCACGATGTCGACCTTTCGGGCGATTTCATCGATCACGTGTTTGGCTATCTTCAACACGCCCTCTGTGCTTTCGACCGCACCATAGTTATCGAATCAGAATGAACTCAACCCGCCGATTTTTCCACCTGTTCTCCAGATCCGTATGCGGAACCACCGGATCGCGTCCACCGCGCCCAAGCGTCGAGATGCGATCATCACTCATGCCTCGCTCCACAAGCGCGATTTTCACTGCCTCGGCTCGTGCCTCGGAGAGTGGCTCGAGCTCCTCGACCTCCTCCCGCTCAGTCTGGGTAATGTTCACCGCGTGGCCCTCGATGCGGATGCGATAGTCGTCGTACTTGGTGAATACTTCCACCAGGCGCGAGAGGATCGCCGCATTCCTCGCCCCGCGCTCGGTCGACGTATCGGTTATGAGCTCGGGGCTGTTCGGCGCGAAGGTAATGCTCGCGATCTGCACACGCAACCGGTCGCCGTCGCGGATTACCAGGATGTCCACGGGAATCCTACCCTCGGTCACCACGGTGTTTCCGAGTACGTCGGTTACCTCGAGTACGTAGGGATAGTCTTCGGCCGAGATGACGAGCTCGCCATTCGCGGCACGCCCGTCCCAGATGATCTCCTCGGCAGGCTCCCCCTCACCGGAGAAGTCGGTGAAGTAGTTCCCTTCGCGATCGAGCACTCTCATTCGCCACTGCGAAATCTCGCTGTCGTCTTCCACGCCTATACGGATCGAGAGCTCGTCGTCCACTCCGTCGTTATCAGGAGAGAACGGAATCGGGTCGAGGTCCACGTTTACCTCGGGAGCCGTAATGTCGAGCGTGAACGGCGTGGTTTCCCCGGTCGGGCGGTCGCCCTTCGCGTATATCACCTCGAAACGGGCGGTATAATCCCCTTCCACCACGTCACCATTGGCGTCGACGCCACGCCATACTACTTCCGTGCTGGCCTGAGCAATATCCCCCTCGAAGGTCCTCACCGGGTTGCCGGTGTCGTCGAGAATGTCCAGTTTCCAGGACTCTACGCCGTCGAGGAGGTTGGTATACATCGTGATCGTCACTACCTCGCGGAAGTCGTCTCCGTTGGGCGAGAAGCCCGTTGCGTCGACGGTAACGAAAACAGCCGTGCGGCGCGTGTCGACCTCCAGGCCCGGGAGGGTTTCGGTGGTGGTGTTTCCGGCCGCGTCCGTTGCGGTCACCTCGTATCGGTAGGTACCGTCGGGCACCAGGTTGCCCGAGTCATCGCGGCCGCTCCACTCGACATCGGAAAGCGTCTCTTTCCAGAACCAGGTGCGCACCGCCTCTCCGCCGGAGTTTACAATACGCGCCTCCCACAGGCTCTCGGTGGAGGATGACTGCTCGATAGGAACGGCGTCCTTGTTCCCGTCGTCGTTGGGAGAGAACAGGGTGTATTCGGCCGTCAGCTCCGCCTGCGGATACCTCGTATCCAGTTGTATCGCCGACGTTGTCGCTTCGATGAGATCGCCGTCGCGATAGGACACCGCAAGCCGTGCCTTATACCGGTCGTCGTCGGCGCGCTCGCCGTCGTCGGCGAACCCGTCCCAGACGAATGCGCCCTCTATCGATCCGGTACCTTCTATTGTGCGCACCGTTGTCCCCGTTTCGGTCTCGATGGAGAGCGTATAACTCTCAACGTTGCGGTTTGCCTGCACCTGCGGGAAGAGCTGAACCCGATCCCGAATGCCGTCGGCGTTGGGCGAGAAGGCTTCGTACTCGGCGGAAAGAAGGACCTCCGCCTCCTCTGTGTCGAGCACGAACTGCACCATCTGCGAAGAGCCCGTGTTGCCGGCACGGTCGGTGGCGACAAGGCGATAGGTATAGCGGCCGTCCTCGGCGAGCTGCCCGTCTCCCCGGCGGCCGTCCCAGCTAGTGCTGAGGTCCGCGGTTTCGCGGAAGGTGAATGCGCGCACTACCTCGCCGCCGGGACGGGCCACGCGGCCCTCCCACAGTTGCTCTACCGAGGTCTCTTGGTCGAAGGTGATCACGTCACGGCTCCCGTCCCCGTTCGGGGAGAACGCTTCGAAGTTGGAGCGGACGGTGGCCCGCGGTGGCGTGACGTCCAGCGTGAACGACGGGGATGTCGCCTCGGGCTGGTTACCACTCTGATATACGATCCGGAGCTCAGCACGATACTCACCCTCGGATAGCCGGCCACCGCTCGCGTCAGTGCCGTCGAAGGCGATGCGCTGCGGCGGGGTGCGCAGGCCCGAGTAGCGGCGCGCGACCTCTCCGTCGGGACCAATGACATCGACGCTCCAGCGTTCGAGCCTGGAGGTGACCGGGACATCGGGCAGGAGCGTGATGCTGTCCTGCACACCATCGTCGTTGGGAGAGAAGAAGGCCGAGTCGATGGTGATGCGGATCGGCGTCGGCTGGGTGTCGAGGATGATATTCTCGAGGCTCTCCTCTGTGGTATTGCCTGCGCGATCGGTACTGGTTACGGTGTAGCTGTAAACGCCGTCGGGCACGAACTCGCCGGCATCGTTGGTTCCATCCCAGGAGAGGGTTTGGGGTGACGTCTCTTCCCAGGTCCAGGTCTTGACCACGCTGCCGCGGGCATTTTCTATCTGGGCTTCCCAGATCTGCTCGGTACTGCCCGATTGAGCGAGGGGGAACTCATCTTTGTTTCCGTCACCATTCGGAGAGAAAATGCGCTCCTCGGGGGTCGGTTTCGTGATCTCGATCTCGGGATCGGTGGTGTCGATGACGGCCTGAAACTCTTTGGATTGTGATGTGTTGCCGTTGTCGTCAACGGCGAACAGTTCGAAGGTGTAGGTCCCATCCGGTACGGCCGAACCGTCGTTGGACGTGCCGTCCCAGCGCAGGCTCTCCGGCACTGGTATGCCGGATTCCACCGCCGCAAGCCGCTGCAGGATGTTCTGAAATCCCTGGTTCTCCGGGCGGTCTTCCTTGTTCTCGATGGTACGTACCACTGAGCCGGACTCGTCACGTATGGTCAGCGTATACCCGCGGACGTAGCGGTCGTCCTCGATTGCAATCGAGAACCGTAGCGCATCCAGGATTCCGTCGTTATTCGGTGAGATGTAGGCGGTCTCCTCGTAGTCAACCCTGATCTCCGGCGGGTCGCGGTCCACCACGCCGAGCGGGGCGTTGATTCCGGCCCCGAAGGCCCACGTGTCCTCGTAGAGTGGCGCAGCAGAGATGCGGGTGCGAACCTCGCTCTGGTTCCACTCGCGATCGGAGATGAAGCTCTCGCTCTCGGCAAAGTCCGTCGCGAAATTCACCGAAATCCCCACCGAAGGGATGAAGCTGCGATGCTCGAGGTTCCCGTCAAACAGGCGGCGAGCATCGCCGCGAACGCTCGTGAACACCGATACGCGGTCGGCGATGTTGAGCGTCGCTCCGAGGTTCATCCGTACGTTTTGGAATGTGGGAGCACTAACAGTGTTTCGCACCACGAGCTCCACGTCCTCGGTCTGAAGGGGGGCAAACTGCGCGCCCACAGCCGGCGTGAAGATCGACGGAACCGAGCTCCGGCCATCGACCGGCGTGTACGGTAGTCCCATTCCAAGGAGGGAGACGCCCCATCGGAAATCCTTGGCGAACCCGAGATCGCCGGGGAGATGAAGCACGCCGAGATCCGCGGTGAGTCCGGTATCGATCCCGCCGTCACCACCGAGGCGAAAGTTGAGACCGGTACCGACGAGGATATCGTCGTATAGGTCCTTGGAAAACGACGCATGGCCGAGGAAGGTCGACCCGAGGTCCATCGCCGCGAGATCGGAACCTAGGAACTGAACCATCCCGGAAAACACGCCGACCCGAGACGGAATCGTAGCGCCAAGGTTGGCGGCGTGACCCTGCCAGCCCTCATTGTCCGCGGTGTCTCCGAATCCCGTTACACCGATGTAGCTCGCATCAAGCGTGACTCGTTGTTCGAGACCCGAGACAGCGGGGTTCATGAGATTACCGGTCGGGCTTTCGTCGCTTGTAACGGAGAATCCACCGCCGAGAAACAGCGGCGAGATCAGCTCATAACTGTCGTCTCCGCCGGCGGGTGGATCGAACTGAGCGGCGGCCGGAACGGAAAGAATCAGCGCAAGGGCTGCAAGGGTCCATATCCTCTTCATGTACATCTCCAAACACAATAGCGTAGCGCGTTTCGCATGCAATATCAGGCTTTCCCCTCCTGCCGACCGTAGGACTCCTCGAGCCTTTCCATCTCGTCGATCGACAGGTGGTGAAACAGCACACGCTCCAGGGTATTGAGCACCCCGAGGGTATTCGTATCGAGCTCTTCCTCGTGTTCACGAAGGAAGAGGTAGAGACCGAGCACGGGCTTACCGCCGAGTCGCACCTCAACATCCTCTACACGGTGGTCCATGGGTTCTATACCTCCACATCCGTGCCTTCCTCGCTGAGATAGATCTGCAACGTGGTGTTCCCCAGACGGTTCGCGTACCAGCGTGCCGACTGCAGGTTTTTGTGCAGCTTCTTGTCATCGTACAACGGTTCGTGGTGAAAGAGATATAGCCGCTTCGTAGCCCAGGCGGTGGCGAAATCAACGCCGAGGCTGAAGCTCGTGTGACCCCAGTTGTACTTCTCGATGGCCTCTCCGAGGGTGTACTGCGTATCCAGGATCATCATGTCGGCGCCCTGGAAGAACCGCGTGTTCTCAGGAGTCTTTTCGAAATCGCTCTCCAGCAGTTCCACGTCGGTGGCGTGGACGAACGTTTTGCCGTGCTCTCGAATCTGATAGCCGAATGCAGTACCAGGATGGTTGAGCTCGCGCCACGTTAACTCCGCTTTGCCAAAGCGCAACGGCTCCTCTCCCAGCACGACGAACTCAAGATTGCTCATCTTTTCGTCCATGGTGATGGGAAAGTAGGGATGCTGCATATGCTGTTTGAGGTTTTGCTCGAGCTCCGGGCGCGGGCTGTAGAAGGTTACCTTCACGTTCGGGTTGTACGCGGGGGCAAAGAACGGCAGGCCCTGTACATGATCGTAGTGGAAGTGCGTGAAAAACACATGAAACTCACGAACATCGCGGTTATCGCGCTGCATCGCGGCGGAGAGAGCCTGTATGCCGCTCCCCGCATCGAAAACGATGACGTGGTGGCCGTCGGAGAGTCGAGCCTCTACACAGGGCGTGTTGCCGCCCATGGTGCCGAAGAGCCAGGGAGGCAGCGCGGCGAGAAAGCGTTCGCGAGTTTCTGCGGATTCCAGATCGACGGTCCGGATGCGCTGTACTACGCTTACAATCTTGCTTCGTACTTCTTCGGGTAGTAAGGGACGAGGATGTGAGCCGCGGACTCCCCAGAAGCGAATGGTCATCGTCTACCCTTCACAGAAGCAAATCGCGTTCGTGCGCAGCAAGCCAGTCGCGGATCCGATTGGCCGGATGTCGAGCCCCGATGTTTACTCCGGGACATTCCCGCTCGAGCTCGTCCCAGTCGGACCGGGATCCGAGATGCGCGGGCCAGAACGGGTAGCTGCGACACTGCAGCGGGCGGTGCTCGTAGACCGAGCACTCGCCGTCTACCCAGAATACGCAGTCCTTGTTCGGTTGCTCACGGAGACTCAGACGCGAAACAACGCCGAGGTCCACCCGTTTGCAGTAGGACTCCGAAACGCTCTCCACCGATTTGCCCAGCCCCCCCGCGAGCCTCCTGAGGTCCGACTCGGAGAGAAATACATAGCCGGTTTCAAAGCGGCAGCACATGGAGCACCGCGTGCAGTGGAAGCGTAACCCGTCGGAATAAAACTGTTCCCGTTCTCTCACAGCCGTCCCGTGTCTCAGTGCAGACGCACAGCGCCTGCGGGCTTCCCCACAATATAGCGCAGTGTCTCCGTTATCGTAAATCCTTGAAGGGTAAGGGGGGATGGGGAGTGAAGGATTCGAACCTTCGAAGGCGAATGCCAACAGATTTACAGTCTGCCCCCTTTGACCGCTCGGGAAACTCCCCCTGTCGCTTTGCTGGAGGCTATCACAGCCCCAGAAAACTCGTCAAGCCATCCGTTCGTCAAGCCATCTGTCGGATTCGAACCGACGACCCCGAGATTACAAATCACGTGCTCTGACCGGCTGAGCTAAGATGGCCCGCTGTGTGGACTCCCGGAACATAGCCGGAGGTCTGCCTCGTTGTCAAGCAGCGAACCCCGGAATACCAAGAACGCGTGACGGCAGCGAGCGTCAAAACGGCGGGACATCCCCGGCAAGCTCACCGTCATAGGTGAGAACCTCGGTATGGCGAGAGAACACCGTGATCGTATGCTCGAACTGAGCCGTCAGGCTTCCGTCGGCGGAAACATAGGTCCACCCATCGTTAAGCTTTCGCACGCCACCGGTCCCGAGAGCCAAAACGGGCTCCACCGTGAGCACCATGCCCGGCACGATGGGCTCACCGGTACCCGCTTCGCCGGTGTTCGGAACCGCGGGGGGCTCGTGCATTTCCCGCCCGATGCCGTGGCCGGTAAACTCGCGCACTACGGCGCAGCCGAAGCTAGCCGCGGTATGCTCGACCACCGCAGCCACGTCCCCAAAGCGTCGACCGGCCGCACAGGCCTGGATGCCGGCGTTCGTGCTTCTCCAAGCCGCTTTTCGAAGCCGGTACGCATCGGCGCTCCCCGTCCCGACGATGTAGGTCCACGCGGCATCGGACGCCCAGCCGGCGACACGAGTGGAGATGTCTACCGTCACAAGGTCTCCGTTCTCAAGGGGGCGCCCATCGGGTACCCCGTGGGCGGCGACATTGTTGATGGACACACAGGCGGCGCCTGGGAAGCCCATGAGTCGCTGAGACGTCTCGGCTCCTATTGCCTGTAGTCGCGCCGCGCAAAACGTGTCGATATCCCGAGCCAGCATGCCGGGCTCGATTCGCGGCCCCAGTTCACGAAGGATGCGGGCGAGAAGCCGTCCCGGCGGCCGCATGCGCGAGACGTCGGCGGAGGTCTTGAGGGGTACATGCCTCTCCATCACGTCGAACCGGAGAGATCGGGCCTGAGACCTCGGGCTCCGTCGAGATAGACGGGTTCGGCCTCCTCGGATGAGCCGGTCTCGAAGGTAAGCAGAACCCGGAGCGTTCGAGGAAGGGAGTCAGGGTACTGGGGCTCGGAGGTGCAGAACAGTGGCGTGGAGCCGAAGCCTGAGCGGCGCAGGACGCGGGCCGGATTCTCGGAGGTGAGGTCGGTCGTCTGAGAAAAGATAATGCTCACGATGTTCGCCTCGGTTAGCTCGTTACGCTCGAGGAGCTCTTGCAGCAGGCGGCGGACACCGTCGGTCATGGCCTCGGAGGTGTCCTTATGCAGTTGTATAGCTCCTCGTACCGCTCTCACTGCCATGATCGTCCTATTCCCCCTGCGTTGCCGACCGACGCCCTATGACACCGGTTGAATGATAACCGTCACAAGATGCGAGCTCAGAGTGGCGATGACGGCAAATGTTACGGCCACGACTGCGTAGATGATCCGTCCGAGCAGAATGTGGCGCCTGGAGACCATCCACGTGACAAGCGCAATCGCATAGTAAACCGTCGCAAACGCACATAAAGCGCTCGTGACCCGCAGGATACCGAGCAGTAGCTGTTGCGACTCGGGCAAAAACCGCTGGTAGTTGCCGAGCAGATACATCGAGAAGGCGATAATCGAGAGCAAAAGCAAGAACGCGCTTATCCCCTCGAGAATGCGCATGCTGCGGTAGAGAACGGGATAGAGGTGTCGCCGACCGCGGTGATGCTTTGTCATGGCACGCTGTTCAACCGCAGTATAGCAGAAGCCGTTGTTGCATCGAAGGGGTGTTTCGCCGTACTATGGGCTCGCAAACGATGCCCGACGCCACGGCCGATATCAGCGTGAATCATCTCTCGATCGAGGCAATTGATCGCGAATCGGCCACCCTTGTCGTGCGGCACCGGTCGGCAGCGATCAAGCCCCGCCCCCTTGATGAGAGCTCCGAGCCCGGTTTACCCGTCGGGCCCTTGCTTCCCTCGGCGCCCGTCGCTCTAGCCGGTATACGCGCGGTTCTCTTCGACATTTACGGCACCCTATTTATCTCCGCCTCCGGCGATGTCGGCACGGTAATGAGTGAGGGCGAGAATGAACGCTTTATCGCGGCCTTCGCCGAGGCAGTTCCCCACCTTGTAGGGATGCGCGCTCGCGCCCGCGACCTGCCGAGTGCACTTGGCGAGGCTGCGAGTGAGGCTTACGTGAGCGCGATCGCGCACTCACACGCGGCGTCGCGAGCGGCGGGTGTGGATCACCCCGAGGTCGAGATTCGGCGCGTATGGTGGGACACCTGTTCCGCGCTAGCCTCCAGCGGCTTTCTCTCGCGACTTCCCGAGCTCGAGGAGATCGAGCGACTGGCCATAGCCTATGAGCTTCGCTCCAATCCCGTTTGGCCCATGCCCGAGGCTGCGCGGACAATCCGCGAGCTGATAGCGGCGGGGTACCGGCTCGGAGTCGTATCAAACGCGCAGTTCTTTACACCGCATCTGTTTGCGGCCCTCATGGACACCGATATGGCCGAGCTTGGATTCGAGCCCGACGCCTGCGCCTACTCTTTTGCAAAAGGTGTTGCGAAGCCCTCGCCCAGGCTTTTCGACGATCCCCTGCGTCAGCTGATGGAGTCCCACGGTATCACTCCAGCCGAGATTCTCTACATTGGGAACGACATGCTGAACGACGTAGCGACCGCCGCGCGAGCCGGGTGCCGGACCTGCCTGTTTGCAGGGGATCTGCGCTCGCTTCGCCTCCGCGCCGGTGACCAGCAGACGGCCGACATGACACCGGACACTGTGATACGCTCGATGTCCGAGCTGCACTCGGTGCTCACATTTCAAGGAGGAGCTCCCCATGCGTAAACTGGCTATAAGCCTCGTCATACTCTTGATTGCCGGCGGTACCGCCTTCTATTTCGGCTGGGTACAGTTGCAGATTCCGGCCAACAGCTACGGCGTGGTATTCACCAAGACCGGCGGCTGGGACACGTCTGTTATTCGTCCGGGCGAGTTTCACTGGAGGTGGGAGCGACTGCTGCCGACAAACTTCACGCTTCATATCTTTCCCTCTACGCCGCACGCAACCAGTGTTCGCGCCTCCGGCACGCTCCCTTCGGCGGAGGTATACGCCGGTTATCTCGAAGACAACCCGGATTTCAGCTATGAGCTCGAGTTATCGCTCGCCTACCGCGTGCGGCCGGCCGAATTGCCCCGTCTTGTCCGTGAGGAGGATCTTCAGCCCGCCGGCCTCGATGATTGGTACACGCGCCACGACCAACGCATGGTAGATCGTGCCCGCGGGCTCGCGGGCGAGTTCTACGCGGACGTCCCGGGAGAATCCGCCGGTCCGGTACAACTCGACGCCTTCGAGGAGGAGCTCACCGACCGGCTTGCAGAGGCGTTCCCCGATCTGGAGATTATCTCCGCGGTACCCACAACGATATCCCTGCCGGATTTCAGTCTCTACGAGGCGGGGCGCTCGCTTTACTTCGACTCGATCGACGCGCGGAGGTCGGCTATAGCCGAGCAGGCATACGAGGCGGAGGAACGGCGCGTAACCGAGGAGAGCCGTCTCGAGACACTGCGCCGCTACGGGGAGGTGCTTACCGAGTACCCCACTCTCCTCGACTACTTTAGTCTGACCGCCGAGCAGGGCGTTGATCCTCTTGATCTCGAGGCCATTCGGGAACCTTCGCCACCGCAGATATCGCCACAGACGCCGTAGTCGGGGCCCACGTCGGTTTCAGGTCGTGGAGTGCTGCCGCAGAAACCGTTTCCCTACATCCCCTCCTCCATGGCCATAGTCTGGGTGATGAGCGTGTGCAGCTTCCGCAGAGTTGTGCCCTCCTCGGCGAGCTTCCACGCCAGGGCATCGCCATGGGGGCTTGTCGGATCGTACAGGGAGTAGCGCTCTCGCAGGGCGTCGGGTACGGCGGATGCCAGCTCCTCGAGAGCGGAGCGGATGCCCTCGATGTGTACAAGCCCCTCGTCAATGATGGTCCCGATCTCACGGTCCGTCTGGGTTACGAGGTTGCGGAAGGAGCGATGCTGGACGGGGTCCGACTCAGCCGCGTAGCGCACCCGGTGAAAAATCTTACCCGAGTCCGCGTCCGGGGAGAAGCCCTGATCCAGTGACTCCGCCTTCTCCTCAACGTCCTGCAACCCGCTCGAGTGAGCAGCAATTGCATTTGCAATTTCCCTGTGTCGCGCCGGCATCATGCGACCGATCACGCGCAAGAACTCCTGCAGATCACGCTTGAATGGATACTTGGCGTACTGATGAAGTACGTTCAGGGCCGCGACGTGCTTGATGGGCGGGAGTCCCTGGCTTCGAAGCGTCGAGGGTATGCTTTCGGGCAAAAAATCAAAGTGCCGCAGGTCACCGGAGAAGATTTCGCCCACCAGGCGGTCAATCACCCCCTGGCGGATCTCGGGGAAACGCTCGTCGAGGCGGGAGAGAATCTCAATGCGCATCGAGTTGTTATAGAACTCTCTCAAGTTTAATTTGGCAGCGTAGGCCATGACGCGGTAGTATGGGTCGTTTCGGTGAAACCGGATGAGCTCCACCAGCGGAGTGCGATGGTTGAAGCGCAGAGACTCGTGGTGGAGCTCCCTAAGATGCTCTTCGAGATGCGCTACAACGGCCTTTTGCTCCTGATCGGGACTCGTGCGCTCGGTTGTTTCTTTGTTGCGATCGGCGAAATCCGCCAGCAGCTCACTATGCACGACGAACTTTCGCGGTACCTTTAGGGCCGAGTAGATAGCGTAGTAAAGCTCCTCGAGGTAGGGAAGAGTGGCTTGAACGGCAGCTCGTCGCATGTTCGGCTTCTCATCGGGAGGTGCTAAGCCCGGGCGATAGCCAAACTGCTCAAAGAAGCGCTGATAATTGAAGAGCCCGACATCCCGCATGTAGTAGAGGGGTATGATTCCAGTCTCGATCTGGGCGTAGACCTCGTCAGGGATACTCTTTAAGTATTCATCAAGGCGCGAAAGCAGCTCGCGCCGGATGTCTTCCTTGCTCTGGGTGCGAATGAAGATATCCTGCATATCACTCTGCGGCAGCAGATCCTCAGGGCTGTGCCTGGCATCGGGGATGTTCATTTCGAGGAGACGATGGATGATGAGTCGCAGGCTCTCCTTTTTTTCCCAAAGGTGTGCAAATAGCGGGATGACCGGATAGGCCGCGCGATAGAGCGTGAACACGCGTTCTGCAATGTGCGGGTCAATCCCGTCCGGATGCGTGCCTGTGGTGTGAAGACCCGCCGAACGCAGTTTCCGAAGCAGCATACCAAGGCGGACGTCGAGAAAGCAGTCCTTTCGCTCTTTCCCGGTGAAGAGCCGGCGCAACCACACGCGGAACCGCATGCCGAACGGCATGCGACTCATGTCCCGGCGAATCAGCTCCGCGCGCTGGGTCCGCTGGATCTCCGCCGGGTAGATGCGTGGAGCCCGATCGGAATCCAGACTGAGGCTTTTCATGATGCGGCGATAGAGGTCGGTGCGCTCCTTGTCCGGGAGCGCCTGTACGAGTTCCGGAAACCGGGAGCTCATCACCTCTCCCTCAAAGACTGAACCATTATCAATCTCCCCGACAGCATCTCCACCCGGAGAACATCGTCGACGACCCTATTGCTGATCCCGACATCGCCATGCCGCCACTCGAGGTCATCCAGCGGCCACTGAAGCCCCGATGACCTCATACGGCAGCTTTCACTGCCCGCCGGAAAGAAAGATACCACATTCCCACGCATTCCACGTCGCTCGAGGCGGTGGTCAACGGCGGTGACCTCGTCACCGTCGGTGAGCCACACCGTCGGGTGGCGGTCCCGATCGAATATAGAAAGGATACCCAAGAGATGGTCCAGCCGGCCGCCTCCGCCCCCGGCAAGCACGACGTCGTCATAGCCGGAAGAAAAGAGCAACTCGAGCGCAATCTCGGTATCAGTATCGTCTTTATCTTGCTCAAAGGCGCGTACCCGCTCCGGAGGGAACTGCGTGAGCAGTCCCCTATCCCGAAGCGAGTCCATGTCCCCGACCACCATATCCGGCTCGACGCCGGCGGCAAGAGCGTGTTCCAGGCCCGAATCCGCCGCAACGATTCGCCCTACTCCACGACTCCATTCCCGCAGTACCGTCGCCGGAGGACCGCTCCCCCCGGTGATAACAAGACCTCTCACGGTGCCTCCCAATTGCCGATGCTCGCTAAGGATAGAGGAATTCCGACGGCATGGAAAGTCGCCGCGAATTCAGAAATCGCTAAAGCGCCGCTCTCAGGCACCGATGCATAGAACGTAAGAACACCATGGGCATGGAAGTCCACGGTAAACATTCAAGGAGGAATCCATGGTCATCAACCACAACATGAGCGC
>JAAAOR010000103.1 GCA_009908735.1 Spirochaetota bacterium
GCTGTCCCTGACCGAACTGCGGCAGGAGGCTGAGCCCCTGCACGATGATAACCGCACCGAGGGCCACCGAGAGGACGGCAATCACCGAGAGGGCTTCCACGCCGGTGAAAAGGATCTGCATAGTGAGTCCACGGATGCCCACGCTCTTGCGGCGGACGAAAAAGAGCGTTTCTTTCAGCACCTCGTAGAAGAACCCGAGGGCATACCCGAACTCAGCGAGGCGGGCCAGTGTGCGTGCTCCGAGATGCTCGACGAAGGCTGCCGTACGCTTCACCACGGTATCTCCTAGCCGCGCACCGCTTCGGGTAGAAACGGTGCGGCAAACGCATCGTCTATTTCCATGCCGACGCCGGTGACCCCGGGGCGGCCCCAGCGCCCGTGGTAGTCGCTGCCGGCGGTCACCAGCAGGCCGAGGCGTCGCGCAATCACCGCGTAGTGATCCGCCACGTCACGGGGGACGCCGGCATGATAGGCCTCCACGCCGTCGAGGCCGAGCGCCTTCCATCGGCTGAACGCGTCGGTGCGCTTCCGCCACGAGGACAGCCGCAGGGTGCGGGGGTGCGCCACAACGGCGAGGCCCCCTGCCTCGTGGATGAGGTTGATGCAATGGGCGATGCTCGGTGCCGAGCGCGGTTCGTGGGCGGGGCCGCCGTCGGCGAGGAAGCGGTCGAACGCATCCTGATAGTGTTCGGCGACACCTCGGTCGACGAGGAGCTGTGCAAGGTGAGGTCGGCCGACCACGCCCCCGTGTCCGTATGAGACAAGCTCCTCGTAACCGGCGTCGACGCCGAGCTCGGCGAGGCGGGAGAGCATTGCGAGGTTCCTGCGGGTGCGCTCCTCGCGAAGAACGTCGAGGCCGGCCTCGAGGCGCCCATTGAGGCGCGTGAGGCCGAGACCGAGGATGTGGAGCGCGCCGATTTCGAAATCCGCCTCGAGCTCGATACCCGATATGACGGTCACATCGTGCATGCCGCCGGCCTCGCGTGCCTCCGGGATGCCGGCAACGGTATCGTGATCGGTGAGAGCAAGGGCTGAAACACCGACCGAGGCTGCGTATTCAACGAGCTCAGCCGGTGTCAGGAGTCCGTCGGATGCTGTAGAGTGAGTCTGAAGATCTACCATGCGGAGAAATCATTGCCCGAAAGAAAGCTACCGTCAACCTGCGCCGACTCATTTATCTTGATTTTCCCGCGAGTGTTGTTTAGAGTACCTGCGAGGAGGACTGGCCGTGCCCAAGGCGATGCACTACAAGGCCAACTCGGTCATCTACTTCAAGGGTGATACGGCGGACCGCATATTCATTCTGAAGGCCGGACGGGTTAGCCTGAAGTCTAACGACATCGAGACCGGTCAGGAAGTTCATGACTACATCCAGACCGGCGAGTTTTTCGGGGTCAAGTCCGCCCTCGGAAAGTATCCGCGGGAAGAGAACGCCGTCGTCCTTTCAAACACCGATGTGGTAACCTTCTCGGTTCCAGAGTTCGAGCAGCTCGTCAGTCAGAACACCAGGATCATCATGAAGATGCTCAAGGTGTTTTCGAACCAGCTGCGCCGGATTCATGCCAAGGTCTCCAATCTACTTGCCGAAGAGCAGATGGAGCCGGAAGAGGGACTGTTTCGCAACGGGCAGTACTTCATGAAGAAGAAGCAGTACCATCACGCTCTCTACGCCTTCAACAAGTACCTGACCTACTATCCCTCGGGGCGCTTTCACCAGGAGGCCAATCGCCTCTCTCGCACCGCAGAGGAGCATGCCCAGCGCTACGGCGAGGGAAAGGGTCCGGCTCCGGAAGGTATGGGGGGAGGGGGGGAGGTCTCCAAGCCTCAAACCGGCAAGAGCCTCTCGGACTCAGCACGCCGCTACTACGAGGCGGTGAGTATGCTCGGACGACAGGAGTATCAGCAGGCTCTCGACGCGTTCAAAGAGATCGTGACCTCGGCCGACGAGCAGGAATACATCGTCAAGTCTCTCTTCGAGATCGGCCGAAGCCTGTTCTACATGAAGCACTACGATGCGGCGATCAAACACTTTACGCAGTTCCTGCAAAAGTATCCCAAAGCCACCGAATTGCCGGATGCGCTTTTCTACATCGGTCAGAGCTACCAAGAGAACGGAGATGCAGGCCGGGCAGACACCTTCTACAATAAGATTCTGTCCCTGCCCGAGGTCGACGCGGGGCTCAAGCGCAAGGTGAACAAGGCCGTCCGGGCGCTGGAGGAAGTCTGAGCATGGAGCTGAACTCACAGGCCTTCCAACGCTTTGCCGTCAACCTCCGGAAGGGCGACCTCATTTTCTGCGAGTACGAGCCGGGGGATTCGTTTTATCTCATCCAGGAAGGGCGTGTTCAGATCTCCAAGATCCTCGGGGATATTGAAAAGACCATCGACATACTGCAGCCCGGGGAGATCTTCGGCGAGATGGCGATCCTCGAAGAGGCGCCCCGCTCGGCAAACGCAATGGCGCTCGACTCGGTGCGGGCGTTGGAGTTCAACCGTGAGAATTTCGAAATCCTGCTCCGCGGGAATCCGCAGATTGCGCTGAAACTTTTGAAGCTGCTCACCAAGCGCATCTACGACCAGCGCCGTCGGTTTATGATACTCACTCTGGAGGACGAGCAAGCCAAGGTTGCCGATGTTTTTCTCATGCTCAACGAGTTGCAGGACGAGCAGCGAACCTCCGAGGCTGAAGAGGAAAGCGACGAGCGGCGGTTCTACACCACTGCAGATGACGTCGCCCACTGGGCGGGGATATCGCCGGAGAAGAGCCGTGAGGTGTTAAATCACTTCGCCTCCCAACGGCGGGTGGAGATTTTGCAAGACCACGTCGTTGTGAAGAACATAAACGACTTCGCGCGCTTCGTCCGCTCACGCCGTAAGCAGCATTAAAGCGAAAGCAGAAGTAGGGAGCGAGGTGACCGGCGTCCTCAGCTCGAGGCGGGGCCGCAGATGTATAATCCTTCGCGCTTCACCGCGCGTTCCCGAGGATTTCGTATGACTTTGCGATTTTTTCCGGCATATTTGCATATATTCCTTGACTATTCCGTTAATCATATCTAGCGTTTAGAAAATACGGCTCATGGTGCAATCTACAGCAGCATCAGAGGAACGACAATAGGAGGATCGTATGCGGAGGAAAGGGTCACAGATCATCTGGGAAACACTCGTTCGCGAGGGTGTGGAAGTCGTATTCGGCTACCCGGGTGGTGCTATTCTACCCGCGTACGACGCCATGCTGGAGTATCCGGTACGACACGTATTGGTGCGCCACGAGCAGGGCGCGGCCCACATGGCGGACGGGTACGCACGCGCGACCGGAAAGGTCGGCGTTGCAATGGCGACATCGGGTCCGGGTGCCACGAATCTGGTTACCGGAATCGCAACGGCGATGATGGACTCATCGCCCATGGTCTGCATCACCGGCCAGGTGCCCGGACCGGCGATCGGGTCGGATGCATTTCAGGAAACAGACGTCACCGGCGTAACATTGCCGATTACCAAGCATAACTACCTCGTAACCGATCCGGCGGATCTCGAGTCCGCGCTTCGGGAGGCATTCTACATTGCCCGCTCGGGGCGCCCCGGGCCCGTGCTCGTGGACATCACCAAAGATGCACAGCAGATGGAGATCGAATGGTCACCAAGCCTGGAGCCCGTGCGCATGCCGGGCTATCGGCCGGACCTTAGCGCTCCCGCCAGTGAGTTCGAGCGCGCCGTTCGAATGATCGACGAGGCGGAGCGCCCCGTAATCCTTGCGGGCCACGGGATCATGATGGCCGGCGCCGAGGCTACGCTGCAGAAGTTCGTCGAAAAGGCGAATGTACCGGTCGGCATGACTCTTCTTGGGCTCGGCGGATTTCCCATCGACCATCCGCTCAACCAGGGGATGATGGGCATGCACGGAGAGTCCTGGGTAAACCAGGCCATCCAAGAGGCGGACCTTCTGATCGCTCTCGGCATGCGCTTTGACGACCGAGTCACAGGTAATCTCAAGACCTACGCTCAGGCTGCGCGAAAAATTCACATCGATATCGATCCTACCGAGATCAACAAGAACGTGCGCGCGGACGTCGGCATCGTCGGTGACCTGCGCGATACGCTCGACAGATTGACGCCGATGGTGCAGATGCAGCAGCGTCAGGATTGGTTTTCAAGACTCTCCGACCTGCGGGGCGAGGCTTCGGTGAGAGACATTCAGCGCCTTCCCGACAACGGGCATCTCTACGCGGCGCATGTAATCAGCGACCTCTCGTACTATACCGGCGGGAAGGCGGTGGTTGTCACAGACGTTGGCCAGCACCAGATGTGGGCTGCACAGTACTACTCGCATAACCTGCCCATGCACCACATCACCTCCGGTGGCCTCGGTACGATGGGCTTCGCGCTGCCGGCAGGCATCGGTGCCAAGTTCGGCCAGCCAAATAAGCAGGTCTGGGTCGTCGCCGGCGACGGCGGCTTCCAGATGACCGCTGCCGAGCTCTCAACCTGCGCGCAGGAGGGGCTGGACATCAACATCGCCATCATCAACAATAAATTTCTCGGAATGGTGCGCCAGTGGCAGGAGTTCTTCTATGACAAGCGCTACTCCGCCACGCCGATGAAGAACCCCGACTTCGTAAAGCTGGCCGAAGCCCACGGCCTTACCGGTCTGCGGTGCAAGACCCGCGGTGACGTGGAGTCAACCATACGGAAGGCCGAGAGCACCGACGGTACTGTCGTCGTTGATTTCCGCGTCGAGCAGGAAGACACCGTTTACCCGATGGTACCCTCCGGAAACGACCTCCAAAATATGATTCGCCGCCCGCAGTCGGAGAACCCCCTGGTCGAGACCGCCGACGATATGGTATAGGAGCAAGGCATGACTGAGAGCGTAATGAGAATGTTTGCCGTGTACGTGGAGGACAAGCCTGGTGTGTTGAACCGGGTTGCGTCCCTTTTCCGACGACGCGGCTTCAATATCAATTCATTGACCGTGGGGCACACTCACCAGGAAGGCGTCTCACGGATGACCATTTGCCTGGAGGCGGACCACCTGACGGCCACGCGGATAGAAGCCAACCTCTACAAGCTTGTAAACGTCATTCGAGTAGAGGACGTCACACCGCATCCGTCCGTCACGCGCGACCTCGCCCTTGTCAAGGTGGCGACGAGTCCGGGCACCCGCTCGGAGCTCTTGCAGATTGTGGAGATCTACCGTGCACAGGTTGTAGACTTTAATCCCGAGTCCATCATCGTCGAGATAACGGGAGACGAGGGAAAGCTCGACAGCTTCATTGGTGCGGTCAGGCCCTACGGCATCATCGAGTTGGTGCGGACCGGTATCGTTGCCATGTCCCGCGGACCGAATGCGCCGCCGGTAAGCCCCGAGTTTGTAAGCGCCCGGGTTCCCGAGGAAGAGCGGGTATGAGTCCCGCAAGATATCTGACACATGCGAGCATTATCATTCAATAGGGATGCCGCCGCCGCGAGGGGGCGAGCATCCCAGAGCCGGGTTTGCAGAGTGTTCACTCTCGACCCGGTTTTTTTGTGCCCGGGCACAGCGCTCGTGGCACAAAAGACTCTAGCACGGAGGAGACAATGACAGACACGACGGCGAACACGACACCACGAGTTGATATCTACGACACGACACTTCGCGACGGCACGCAACGCGAAGGGCTCTCGTTATCTCTCGACGACAAGCTGCGCATTGCGCAGCGCCTCGACGAGCTCGGCGTCGCCTTCATAGAGGGCGGGTGGCCGGGCAGCAATCCCAAAGACGCGGGTTTTTTCGACCGGGCGCGCGAAATGACCTGGAATACAGCTGCGGTGGCGGCCTTCGGATCGACCGCCCGCGTCGGAAAGCGCCCGGAGGAAGATGCGAACATCAGCGCCCTCCTCGATGCGGAGACGCCGGTCTGCACGGTGGTTGGTAAGAGTTGGACCCTTCACGTGAGCGACGTGCTGCGTACCGACGAAAGCGAGAATCTCCGGCTCATCGAGGAGAGCATCGCGTACCTTCTGTCACAGGGCCGGCGCGTGGTCTACGATGCGGAGCATTTCTTTGACGGCTTTGCCGCCGATCCGAACTACGCCCTCGAAACGTTGGCCGCCGCCGCCCGCGCCGGGGCGGAGGTCCTCGTACTCTGTGACACCAACGGGGGGCGTTTGCCCTGGGATATCGAGGATGCCTTCCGTTCGGTGCGGGAGCGGCTCCCCGAGACGCCGCTCGGGATGCATGCGCATAACGACGGTGAGCTTGGCGTGGCGAACTCGCTTGCCGCCGTGCGACAGGGCGCCGTGCACGTGCAGGGCACCATGAACGGATACGGAGAACGCTGCGGGAACGCGAATCTCTGCTCCATCATGCCCGACATCGAGCTTAAAATGGGGGGGAAGTGCCTGCCCGACGGACGCCTGTCGGAGCTGTTCGACACCGCGCACTTTGTCGCCGAAGTCGCGAACCTGCCGCCCGACGATCACGCCGCCTTTGTCGGTCGCAGCGCCTTTGCCCACAAGGGCGGTATTCACGTGGCGGCCATGCGCCGTAACCCGCTTTCCTACCAGCACATTTCCCCGGAGCTCGTCGGAAACGAGATGCGCATCGTGGTGAGTGAGCTCTCCGGGCGCGGAAACCTGCTAAGCAAGGCGGAAGAGCTCGGAATGGAGGCCGGTGGCGATGTTGCCGATGTGTTGGTGCAGATAAAGGAGCTCGAGTCCCGCGGGTTCTCCTTTGAGGCTGCCGAAGCGTCGGTTGCTATGATGCTTCACCGCCGGGAAGAAGGCTACACGGAGCCCTTCGAGCTCATTGACTATACCTCCATCGTCGAGCACCGCCACGGTCGCGGCATGGTCACCGAGGCCACCATTAAGGTTAAGGTGGGTGAGGATGTCTATCACACCGCGAGCGAAGGCAACGGGCCCGTCGACGCCCTCTACCGGGCGCTCAGCAAAGCCCTCTCGCCGGTCCTCGAGGGCTTCGACGAGGTGAAGCTGGCCGACTACAAGGTGCGGATTCTCGACGGGGTGAACGGCACGGCCGCCACCACGCGTGTGCTTGTCGACATGGCCCTGGATGGTGAGCGCTGGAGCACCGTCGGCGCGTCGGCAAACATAATCGAGGCGTCATGGCAGGCCGTCTCCGACGGGATAGAGTACGGGCTGCTCGTGCACAAGCGTGGCGCACAGACCGCGCGGGCACATGCCGAGGAGACGCTGCACCGGGCGGCTCGGTAATCCGTAGTCGCTGAGCGGCATGGCTATCTGTATGCGAGAACACCGGCTGCTCGTTCTGCTCCTGCTGCTTGCTGTGGCCCTCACAGTTCCGCTATGGGGACAAAGCGATGGCGAAAATGAGGTCCGCGGTGATGATGCCGTACGCGAGACGACACAGGCGCGGGTAGAGCTCAGCACCTTCCGCGCGGACGTGCGTCCTGACTTCGAGATTGTCCTTCCGACCGGGGCCATTACCCAGTCGATTCCTCTGAGCTTCGGCCGCTTCGGCATCGATACGACGCTCGGCTACGCTGTCAACGGAAACGAGATCAACGGAGAGATGGTCTTCTCCTACGACCTCGGGCGTGTACGGCCGGAGCTTCGCTTCTTCCAGCGCGTGGACTTCGAGGATTACGTCGACCCCCGGTTTAGCCCCACGAGCGTCGATGTATTTGCCGATGAGGAGTTCGTCTCCAGGCGCCGGGGTGTGGAACCCCGGGTGTCGGTAAGAGTGCTCCCGCACACACGGGTCGGAACCGCGTTGGGGGTCACCGATACCTTTCAGTGGAGCCTGTCTGATGAGGAGCTGGTCGACGAGGGGATAGATCTCGTACCGAGGGTGTTTCTTGTCTACGATAACATGACGGCCGTCGACCCGAACCGTGAGCTTGAAGTCTCCGGTGTTGCGGGGCGGCTCACCGTTTCGGAGCGTTTCAGGAACAGTTTCGAGAATCCCGTCTCTCTCGAGCTTCAGAACAGGCTACTGTTTCAGTACCTGCTCGGCGAGAACTGGAGTATCGAGGAACACCTGAGCTTTGACACGCTGATCGAGATCTGGCGGGATGAGCTCGTGAAGATGTACCAGCTCGGAGGCTTCGACAGCGTACGGGGATACTCGCCGAACGAGATAGAGGCCGTGCGGGTGGGGATGCTGTCGAGCGAACTCTCGCGCCGCATACTCCGCAGTCTCGACACCTCGTTTTCCCCCCGGGAGCGACGGCGGATCTCGATCCACCAATACCGCGTGTTTGCGTTCAGTGATGCCGCGGTAACGCAGGGATCGCTCCCGATCGACTCGAGCGTCTCGTACTACGGGAGTGTCGGAGTCGGTATCGGGGCGGTCGTGTCTCGTCGGCGTATCCATCTCGATGTGTCGCTTGCCGCCGCTCAGCCGTTCGAGCTCGGGAGGCTGCCGGTGGTGTATCTTCGGACGACGCTTTTCAATTTCGAGCGCCGGCTGTAGGCGGCGTAGCACGCTCGGGATCCCCCGGTGCGAAGGTCTCGGGCTCGTCCGTCGCCGGCTCGAGCCGCCGGAGGATGTCGTAGTACTCGAGGACCCGCTTCACATAGCGAACGGGCTCCCGGCCGCGCGCATACCCGTAGGGAAGCTCGCGGTAGTACTCGGGGTTGGAGAGTAGGGGCAGGGTCTCCTCCAGGGACTGCCAGCTTGTCGGATCGAGCCCTCGCCGCCTCGCGAGCTCCTGAGCGTCCCGCACGTGGCCGTAGCCCACGT
>JAAAOR010000086.1 GCA_009908735.1 Spirochaetota bacterium
CACGTTCCTGCAGTTTTTCAGCCACCCGAAAGCGTGCGCTTCTCGAGGCGGGGTTCCGCCGGCGCTCTTCTTCGCTCGGCATGAGGGGCTTCTTGGTAAGAGTGCACACCAGAGGCTCCCTCTCTAAAGACATCGGCGCGTCGCGAGGCTCCTTCGAGCGGTAATTGTGTGCGCGGAAGCAGTGCTTCACGGGGCGATCTTCGAGGGAATGGAACGCGATGACTCCAATACGGCCGCCGGGGGCGAGAACGCGAAGCGCCGCCTCGAGCCCCCGCTCGATTCGCTCGAGTTCACCATTCACCGCGATGCGCAGGGCCTGGAACGTCCGCGTTGCCGGGTGAATGCGCCCGTGACGGTATTTTCCCGGCACCGCATGCCACACGATGGCTGCGAGTTCACCCGCGGTATCGATCCGGCGCTGCGAGCGTTCGCGCACGATGCGCTCTGCGATACGGCGGGAGTAGCGTTCCTCTCCGTAGGCGTAGATCACGTCGGCAAGCTCCTTCTCATCCATCGTGTTGACCAGCTCCCCCGCGGAGGGGCCCGATTCGAGATCCAGCCGCATATCCAGCGGCTCGGACGACCGAAATGAAAACCCCCGACCGGATCCCGAGAAATGAAACCCCGAGACCCCGAGGTCGAGCAGAATCCGCGTCGGAGCGCGCTCCACGGCATAGCTCGAGAAGAACTCATCGAACCATGCCTGCTTCAACTCGGCGCGATCGCCGAACCGAGCCAGCCGTGTCGCCGCACGCTCCAGCATGCGCGGATCCGCATCAAGCCCGATAACGCGGAGAGTAGGATGTGCGTCCAGAAACAGGGCCGAGTGTCCGCCCTCCCCCAGGGTGCCGTCGACGAGTAACTCCTCGTCGTCGGCCGGTGATAGCCATTCGAGCACCTCGGTCGGCATGACCGGTGTATGTTGGTACTCCATGACGCTCACGATGCCCTAGAAGGAAATGCGTCCTCCCAGTTCCTCAGCCGCCTCCTGAAACTCACTCTCACTCTCCTCCAGATATGCTTCGTACTCATCGACGTCCCAGACTTCGATGAAACGCTTGATGCCCTGAATAATGCACTCCCGCGTGAGGCCGGCGGCCTCTTGCAGCGCGCTGGGGATGTTGATTCTCCCCGTCTTATCGATCTCAATCTCCTGAGCCGGCGCGATGATCCGTCGCTGCAACAGGCGGGCCTTCTTCATGAAGGGACTTGCCGCACCCATGAGGCTGTCGGAGATCGTCTTCCACTCCTCCGGGGGGAATACCCACAAGCACCTATCGATACCGCGGGTGATTACCAGCTCGCTGCCCGGGATTTCCGCCCGCATTTTGGCGGGAATCAGCAGGCGCCCCTTTTCGTCGAGGGAGTTGCGAAATTGTCCGGTAATCATGCCCGATTTTCCACTTTATTCTAACTTCCCCCACTTTTTCCCACTACATGCTCCATTCTACGACAACAGGGACAGCTGTCAACGGAGTAGACAGAATAGACTTGGAGAAAATTACGCGGTGTGAGAGAAGGGCTACAATTCTGTGTAGTACTTCAAAAGGGGGCGCCCACTCTGGGCGGTGAGGATGGCGGGCAAGGCCCACCCCAAGCGGCATATGCGCCCTGGGCGTGCTCTATCGTCGACTTACTTGCGGATCAGAGGAACATCGGCTCCGGCACTGCGATTTGTCGAGGATGCGAAGATCCGGTAATCGAGATTCGGAAAAATGTTGTTCTTACGCTCGAGGCGCGTGAGCCACTCGGTGCTTATAATACCGCGACGCAAGGACTCATAGATGGTGGTGAAGTTGTAGACGTGCTCCTTCACCCGACGCACTGCGTATGTGACCGTGGTGCCCGCTCGCATAATGAACGGCCAGTCGGATTGGAGAGCCAGGAGCACCTCGCGGGCTGCCTGGTTCAGCGCGCGCTCCTTCAATCCGCTCTCGTGGGGGAAGCGCTCTGTGAGCTCGGTCATTCGCTCGATCGCTTTGTGTGTGTGGCGATAGACCCAGTCGTTTGAGCCGTCGAGCCAGACTTCCGCGTAGCCCTTGGTACCCCAGCTCGAAAACGCCGGTTGAACGGTATCTTCCACCACATTGCCTCTCAAATACTCCGAGGGCGTGGTCGTTTCAATCCCTTCGCCGCTTTCGTGGATGCGCCGCGCGAGCGCCTCGATCCACTGCGGTCCCTCGAACCACCAGTGACCGAAGAGCTCCGCATCGAACGGCGAGGTTATCACCGGCGGTTCGTCCATAAAGGTCTCGAGGCGCTCCACCAGGCGGAGTTGACGGTAGAGGAAGTTGTCGGCATGCTTTTGAACCGTTCGCATCGCCTCGTCCGGCTCGTAGAGCAGCTTGTGGTCGGTATTCCCCGTGACCGCGTGGTACTTGAACCCGGTTGGGATACGAATGTCGCCCTCGTGGATGTAGGGACCAATATAGTCGAGGGGCAGGTCATAGCCGATATCCCGGAAGAACTCCCGGTACGTAAAATCCCCGGGGTACCCTTCCTCCGGCGACCACACGGCGTTCGTTGAATAGATATCTCGACCGAATACGTTTACGCCGTTCGGACAAGTCACCGGGAGATAGACGCCGGCCGGCGGTTTGTTGTAGGCGAACAACACCCCGTGCGTAGCCGCAAAGAAATACTGTAGGCCGTTGCTCGCCAGATACTCCTCGAATCCCGGATAATAACCGGCCTCGGGCAGCCAGAAGCCCTTCGGGTACTTTCCGAAAGTCTCGTAGTGCGACTGCACACCGAGCGACACCTGCGCATCAAGCAACTGCGGGTAGCTCTGGTAGAGCGGAAGAAACGGATGAGTAGCTGCCGTGGTCAACAGCTCGAGCCTACCCCGTTTGTAGTAGTAATCGAGCCCGCTGATGATGTTACCGCCGTATTTCTCGGTGAAGTCCAGGTGATTCTGGGTGTAGAGCTCGTTGTAGAGCTGGGCGACGCGATACATCTGCGGCTGGTCCCTGGTGCGGCGCAACTCTTTCTCGGCAAGTTCCAGCTGCCGCTCGATATGGGAAACGTAGCGTTGTTGCAGCAACTCGTCGCGCAGCATCGCAGTCAAGGTCGGAGAGATGGAGAATGTCAGCTTAAACGGCACACCGTCGCTCTCGAGGCGGTCCATTACCCGCAACAGCGGCAGATATGTCTCGGATATGGCTTCGAACAGCCAGTTCTCCTCGAGAAAGCTCTCATGCTCCGGGTGCCGGACGAAGGGGAGATGAGCATGCAACATGAGAATCAGGTGACCGCGAGCCATTCGTGCTCCTCTCTCTACCTCAGAATATCTCTACATCAGAAGTTCTCGTCCATGAGACCGAGAATCCGTTGCGGTATGGTCGCGCCGAAAGATGCGACATCGAGCTTGTCCAGGCCCGAGTAAGCCAGAACGTGATCGGCCGCCGACACGCGGTCGTCGCGCTCCTCCGGCAGTGCTCCGGGCGGTACGAGGATTGTATTTGAGCTCGCCAGAAGCGTCTCGATATCCCCGTCGCGGGCAATGAGGTCGATCCGGTAGTAGGTCTCGGGCCTCGGCAGGTTGATATACCAGTCGCCGTCGGAGTTCTGCACCGGTATGTCGAACTGATCGGCGTGCTCGAGCGAGGGCGCCCCGCTTCCCGATACCCGAAGAAGCAGGTCCGGGGACGCGTCGTCCTCCTCACCGAGCTCATCGAAGGTTCCCTGCGCAATCTCCCAGTAGGCAAAGGCCCAGGCCGGGTCACGTACAAGTAGCACGATTCGCGTCTCGTTATAGTGCTCCGGAAGCTGGGCGTCGTCGGGGAAGTCATGGACTCCCTCCAGGTCCGCCGCGCCTTCGAGAAGGACGTATTTTTTCTCTTCCACTCTCACGGGATTCGTATCGGAGGCTTCCTTTTCCAGCCTGTTTTCTTCGATTGCATCGAAGATGAGCTCCGCGAGAGTCTCCCTCGAAGTGTCCTCCGTGAAGTCGATGTCGTATTGAACGGCGATTCGGCGAAGGGACTCTACGGAGAGGGCCTCGAGCCTATCTCGGATCATACCTCCCCCTCGTTGGCATTCAGCAGTGGAATAGTAGGAAAAGGACTATGCACTGTCAAGGCGCCGTGCAAGGAGGATCATGACGTCACCGACGTTGAGCCGTTTCGCCCAGGTATCCGCGCGGCGTTTCAGCCAGCCCGGGGCCATGCCCGCCGCGATCCCGCCCCAGCTGCGCTTCGTGATAACCTCGAAACCGGCCTCCTCCACCAGACGCCGCAGGACGCGATAGGAGAAGAGGTGGAGGTGATCGGCAATGGCCGAGCGCCATCGTTCGCCGAACAGCCGGGATTGAAACCCGCCGATGTCGGGCGTGACCATCACCAGATACCCTCCGGTTTTCGTCACGCGAGCCGCCTCGGCAAGAAAGGCCCGCGGGTCGGGCACATGCTCGATGAGATGGGACAAATGCACGACGTGAAAGGCGCCGGAGGTGAGGCCGCTCTCCTCGAGCGTCGCCACGTCGATGGGCACCCCACGCCGGCGGGCCCCGTATGCGGCGGCGGGGGCGCAGATCTCCACCCCCCGTACATTCCAGCCGCGATTCTTCATGTGCTCGAGCAGCATTCCGGTGGCACATCCCACGTCGAGGAAACTCCGGTCGCCGTCGAGGGAGCTTTCAATACGCTGGAAGCCGATATCGCCGAGGCCCTGCAGCATCAGTCGGAAGAAGGCCTGCTCATTTTCGATTTCATAGTCATAGTAGGCATCCTGATAGCGATCTTTAAGATCCTCGAACACCGGGCGTGGGCTCTGATAGGTGTGCCCGCATTCGCGACAACGCACGAATCGAGCCTCCTCAAGGGCATAGAGCTCTCGCGCGTCCGGAGAGCCGCAGACCGCGCAGGGCACCTCTTCAAATCGTTCGGAGCTCGAAGGCTGCATGGAAAAAGTCTTCATTCTTAGCTCCCACCGGTTACCTGGAAACTTGCCACACGCTCGTTTCCAGCGTAGTCCTCTGCGATGATTTCGATGAGATTGCGCCCCGGGGCGATCTCAACACGGCCGAGCTGAAGGCGTCCCTCATCATCATAGAGCTCTTCCTGCGTGTACTGGCCGCCGGAGACCGTGACGCGTCCGTCCCTGAGACTGAGCGTCTCAAAAGTAACGCGAAAACTCTCCCTCCCGTTTGCAAATACCGTTACCGCATACGGTGCGCCGTCGCCACGAAACGGACCATCGGCGCCTGGATCGTACACAAGCGCGCTCAGCTGTGCCGCACCGCGTGCGAGCGATGCGCCGCGACCAACGGGCACATCAACCGATCCACGGGACAGCCGCACCTCGCTTATGCGCGGGGCGGTGCCGTCGTCGAGCTCCGGCAGCAGAATCATGGGGTTCACGTACGCGCCTCGCTCTGAGTCGACAATGCGGAATCCGAGAGTATTGCCGGCGGAAAAGCCGGTCCGACCAACCACGCCGACCGGGGCTGCCTCGGCGAACTCGACGGTGGCATCCCCGGATTCGCGGTCGAGATGAGAATAGAGGGACCGGAAGCCACCCTCATGCTCGAGAACCAGGAAGTTGCCGAGCCCGTGGGGAATCGTCCTGCGATGATCCTCGCTGTCGAAGGCAAAGACAAGCTCACCCTTCGCGGCAGCGCTCACGGGCCCGTCCTCGGCGACGAGCTCCAAGCCGGGAGAAAGCGTCGCGTTGCCGGGCACTCCGAACCCGAGATTGATGCTGAACTCCTCGACAGGCCATGTCCACCCGCCAAGCACGAGTCCGGCACACAGGATCCCGATGAGCAGGCCTCCTATCCGCGGACAAGCTCTACGCATAATAACCTCCCGCTCGCGCCGATGTAGATGCGAGATCCCTCGACGCTGAGAAAGACGTCCTCAGTGACCATCGACTGGGCAAACAGCGGCAGATCGGGCAATACCGATGCCTGCATTCGGTGGATGGTCGTTCCGGAGGCCTCTGCCTCGGGTACGGCGCGCGAGGCGGCGAGCACCAGGTTTAGCTCGGGAAGGGCGGTAACCTCTTCCGCCTGGCCGCCGAGATCTATCCGGGCGAAGCGCTCGGTAGTCCGATCGTAGAGCAGAAGGCCGCCGGGCTGCTCAACCGCAAGCGTCGCGCCGTCATCGAGGAAGTCCAAAAGGACGGGGCGGCGGTAATCGGAATCGAGCTCGAGCTCGAACACGGGAAAGAAACCTTCGGTATGGCGCTCGAAGAGTATGAGCTTCTGGGGATCGATGCCTGCCACCGCAGCGAGGACGTCCTCGTCTTCACCAAGTGCGACCGAAAGCGTAACCGGAATGCCCGCCCCCTCGGTCACGTATGAAAACAGCTCTTCTCCGCCCTCACCAAGGAGGTAGATGCTGCCGTCAAGGAGCCCTACCGCGGTGCGGCTCTCTCCGGTGTCGAGGTCGGTGAGCACCGACAGAAAATCTCGTGCCCATAGCTGCTGCCCGTCGAGAGTCCACTCCGAAACCGCGCTACCCCAGGGGGCAAAGATCAACAGGCGTCCGTGATCGAGTCTGGGGTACCCGGTCGCCGCGATACTCCGGGCAAACGCGCCGTCGGGGTTCTGAAGCACTACATTATCGCTTATCACGGAGTAGTTGGCGAACTGCTCGGCGTCCTGGGCAATGCCGTAGCGTATCTGCTCGATATGCACGAGCTCACCCGCGGAGGTGAAGTACCCGAACTGCGATCCCAGCCGGAATGGCATGACCCGCGCCTCGTGGCCATCACCGGCTTCAGCGCCGTCGTCGAGAGACAACACCCACTTCCGGTCGAGGAGCAGCTCAGTTCCCATCGGCCGCGGAAACGCAAGCACATAAGCCAGCGTCAGCACCATGAGCAATAGAATCCGTCGCAGGGGTTTCGCCATGCCGATCAGGCCTTCGCGGTGCGGGCGTTGCGCTCGTCGGTCTCCATCTTGGTCTTCCAGACATCCATCTTCTTTTTGACTGTATCCGCGTTTTGCGTCTCCCCGACGACGGTGTGGATACGGCGCAGGGCAGCAAGAAACGCGATGGCAAGCTTGAAGTCGTCGATACGAAGAGTCGAGAGCTCGTACTTTTCTCGATAGCGATCCGCGGAGCGTTGGAGCAGCTCCTTCGCAAGGTTCAAGTGGTTGAGGCGCGCCTGATAGCCCTCCACGCGGGGGTCAAGGCCCGCGACGAGGGTCTTTAGGTTGAGGAGATTCTTGGTGACGACGGCATATCGCCCCTCGAGCTCTACGAAAGACCACTTCCACTTGCTGTTCTCTCCGAAGTCTTCCTCAACGGACTGGATGGTGAAGCCGAGCTTGGCGACCATCCGGTATCGCTTCTCGTCGTCGAGGTCCTCTATCTTCTCGAGGTACTCGCTGTAATCCGAGAACGGAGCATCGAGGCGATTGGAGACAACCTCTTCGAGATAGATCACCGCCTGGTAACAGCTCTTGCGGCCGTCGTTGAGGAACGCCTCGTTCTTCACCCCAAGCAGTCCCACCGAGAGTCGATTCAGGAGCAGAAAATAAGAGGCGAGGTTGAGCCGCTCATCGACAAGCTTCAGACGCTTGTACTGCGAGGATGAGCCGTCGCCGCGTATCGTCTCAAGGAGATTCTTCTCGCGATGGACGATGGTCTCCGTTTCCTGCTTGTACGCCTTCACCCGGTCGGAGTAACGCTTTTTTGCTTCGCCGGAGATCTTCGCCATATTTACGCCGTTTTGCTCCCGTACTTCTCGAGAAGCTCCTCCGCGTGAGTTCGTGAGGTTTGCCCGGTTCGGTCGCCGGCAAGCATGCGCGCTATCTCCTCCACCCGATCCGGGCCTCTAACCTCGGCGACCCGCGTAACCGTGCGCTCGCCTTCCGTCAGCTTCTCTACTTTCAGGTGATTATCCGCTCGAACGGCAATCGATGCAAGGTGGGTGATGCAGAGAACCTGCTTGCCGGCGGAGAGGCGTTTGAGGTACTCCCCCACTGCAAGCGCGACCTCCCCACCGATACCCGCGTCGATCTCGTCGAAGACGAGCGTCTGAATTTGGTCCGCTTCGGCGAGCACGGTTTTCACGGCCAGCATGACGCGGGAGATTTCGCCACCTGAGGCGATGTCTTTGAGAGCCTTTACCGGCTCCCCGATGTTCGGCGCGAGGCGAAAGGCCACCGAGTCGATTCCGTAACTCCCGCAGGCGGGGCGGCCCGAGCTCGACAGGCGCTGCTCTACTCCGATCTGGAAGTGCGTCTTCTTCATGCCAAGGGACCCGAGTATGTTTTCGATGCGGCTCTGCAGCCCTTCGGCGGCGGCTTTGCGCTTCGCGGAAACCTGTTGTGCCGACTCGAGCACCTCGCGCTCGGTGCGCTTGATGTCTTCCTCGAGCTGCGCCTTGTCCTCTTCGTAGTTCTCTAAAGCCGAAAGCTGCTCCCTCGCCTCCTCGGCGTAGCGGAGCACATCCGCAATTTCCGAGCCGTATTTCTTCTCGAGGCGATGGATGGTGGTGATGCGATCCTCGACTTGCTCGAGTCGCTCAGCACTGTACTCTACACGCGAGGAATAGTCGCGCACTGTCTCCGCGATATCCTCGAGCTCGAAAAACGCGTCGTCG
>JAAAOR010000150.1 GCA_009908735.1 Spirochaetota bacterium
GGGACATCTCTCTGCACAAGGCGTTTCCCGAGCTGCTCATACGTCGCATGAACGACGACGGTGTCATGCGCGTGCCGCACCGCGGACAGTCTCTCGGCTCGGTGGACAACGCGCCGGTTGCGGGGAAGCTCGGCACCGGGGTTGAGCAGAACGAAGCCTATACGATTTTCGAGCAGGGCTCGCTCTCCGAGACCCAGAATCCGTTTGATGTGGCCCTGCAGGGCGAAGGGTTTCTCGCGGTTGAGACGCCCCAGGGCGAACGCTACACCCGAAACGGCAGCTTTCTGCTTGGACCCGAGAGTCTTCTCGTTACCAAAGACGGGTACCCGGTGCTTTCCGAAGACGGTGAGCCGATACAGATCCGAAAGAACAACTTCATCATCGACAAAGACGGTACCATATATGCAAGCGACAACTTCCCCGATGACCCGCGACGCCTCATCTCGATGTTCGAGAACGAATGGGAGGATGTGGAGGAAGTCGGGCGCCTAAAGCTGGTGAACGTACGCGAGCCGCGCTACCTGCGGAAGCAGGGCGGAAGCTTCTGGAACACGACGTGGGAGTCCGGCGAGGCCGAGATCGTTAACGGTGACGAGCGTCCGGTGGTGCAGCAGGGCTTCCTCGAGAAGGCAAACGTGAATCCGGTTACCGAGATGGTCCGCATGATCGAGGTGAACCGCGCATACGAGGCAAACCAGCGGGCAGTGCAGGCGCAAGATGAGAGCACCGGCCGCCTGTTGAATCAGGTGCTGCGGCTGTAAGTCGCGCGATATGAATCGAGTGAGGTAGAACCGACATGATGCGCTCCCTGTGGACTGCGGCATCCGGCATGACCGGCCAGCAGTTCAACATCGACACCATCTCGAACAACCTGTCCAATGTGAACACGACCGGCTTCAAGAAGAACCGGCCGGACTTCGAGGATCTGCTCTACCAGACCATACGGACGGCCGGAACTCCGGCCACCGAGCAGACACTCACGCCGGTCGGTGTGCAGGTCGGCCACGGTGTGAAGGCGGGCGCCTCCCAGAAGATCTTCACCCAGGGCTCGCTGCAGAACACAGGGAACATATCCGACATCGCCATCGAGGGCGAGGGCTTCTTCCGCGTGCTCATGTACGACGGCTCCTTTGCCTATACCCGCGACGGCTCGTTCAAGATCGATTCCAACGGGCAGCTTGTGACCTCACAGGGCTACAGGGTAATGCCTGAGGTGATTCTGCCGGATAACTTCATCCGAAACTCCCTGACTGTCTCCAAAGACGGTCGAATCACGGTGAAGGTGCCGGGAAGTGATGACCCGGTGGAAGTTGGGCAAATGCAGCTCTACCGTTTCGTCAATCCGGCGGGCTTGAGCGCGATCGGGGAGAACCTCTTCAAGGTCACCGCAGCTTCCGGCGACGCGGTTACCGGGACCCCGGGCCTCGAAGGCATGGGGCGTACCCTGCACAAGTTCCTCGAGACCTCGAACGTGGAGATAGTAAGTGAGATGGTGAACATGATCGTCGCCCAGCGGGCGTATGAGCTCAACAGCAAAGCCATCCAGACCACCGACACGATGCTCGGCATCGCGAACAACCTGAAGCGATAGGAGCCTGACCAATGATCGACCCAGTCGGCGCAAATTTGGCCCGATTTCAGGCGGCCGGCACCGCCGCACCAGACGCTCGTGGCGCAGAAACGAACGACGCGCGCCTGAAAGAAGTTGCCGAGGAATTCGAATCTCTGTTCGTAAAGCAGATGCTTTCGGCCATGCGTGATACACTTAACACAGAGAATAGGATGCTGCATGGCGGTACGGGGGAAGAGTACTTCCAGGACATGCTCTACACCGAGTACGCAAAAGTCATGTCGAAGCGTACGGATTTCGGTATCGCCGAGATGGTGCAGAAGAGTTTCGAGTCATAAACCGTAACCTTTCGTGACAGGCTGAAGGGCTCGGGTGTATACTATTTTGTACAACCCCGGGCCTTTTTTCTTGACGGTCGCACGAAGGTATCGTATATACTTCTACATTTAAACGACTTATACGTGTTTTGCCCTCAAATTCGAAGTTGGCACGTAGCTTGCATCGGTATTGTGGAGGGCTAATTATGAAGAAGACTGCAGGCAACGCAGAATACCGCGACGATACCCTGAAGGCATATTTCGATCAGATAAAGAAGACCCCTTTGCTCACGCCGGAGGAGGAGCATGAGCTGAGCCGGCGAATCCAGCAGGGCGATGCTTCCGCAAAGTCCAAGCTCATAGAGGCGAATCTCCGCCTGGTCGTGAAGATCGCAAAAAGCTACGTCACCTCAGACGTATCCTTCCTTGATCTCGTGCAGGAGGGGAATCTCGGACTCATTAAGGCTGCGTCGAAGTTTGATTACCGGCGAAACGTGCGCTTCAGCACCTACGCGTCCTGGTGGATCAAGCAGTCGATTACCCGTGCGCTCAGCAACAAGCGACGGCAGATCCGCCTTCCTCATCGCAAGGAGGACGCACTGCGTCGTATTCAACGCACCTTCAATGTGCTGAGCCAGCGCCTGATGCGTGCGCCAAGTGTGGAAGAGGTCGCGGAGGAAGTCGGTTTGAAACCGGCGGAGGTCTCCGAGATTCTTAGTATCTCGACGGCAGTCGTGTCTCTCGACTCCGATCTCAATGATGAATCCGGCACATTTCACGATATCTTCGAGGACTATTCCTACGCTCCGGACACCGAGCTTATCAATCGCTCCATGCGGGAGGAAACACTACGTTTTCTCGAGCGCCTCAAGGATCGCGAGCGACAGATACTGCTCTACCGCTTCGCCTTCTACGGAGGCAAGAAGTACACCCTCAAGCGCATCTCCGACGAGATGGGAATCTCGCCGGAGACGGTGCGGCAAATCGAAATCCGGGCATTACGAAAGCTCAAGGAGCAGGCCGGAGAGCTCCGAGAGTATGTATACGGTTGACCACGGGGGCGAATCCCCGTAACTTCAGCCGCAAGACGTAATGCCTTCGGCCAACGGATCCGACAGAAAGAAACCTCGAAGGACGCAGAAGCAGCGCCTTCTCCGGATGTATCTCGGACTCGGCGCTGCGGCCGCCGCCCTGCTGTTGGTGGTTCTTTTTCTTCCGGGCATGAGAGAACGATTGGAGGGCCCGGAGCTAACCACATCCGAGGGTGCAGTCAATGAGCAGCAGCCCCGTGAAACGGGGCCGTCGCAGTCGAACGAGGAGAGCAAAGAGGCGGACGAGCCCCGGGTGAGCGAAAGTTATCCCGACGAGGAGAAGCCTCCCGGCGGGACCGCGCTTCGTGACCAACGGCGTCCCGACCAGCCCCGACCCGCGCGTCCCCGGCGGGAGCAACCCCGCCCGGATGTGCCCCGACCGGAGCCGGAGATCAGGGGAAGTCTTGCCGTGGTCATCGACGATGTGGGAAACAGTCTCTCAGACCTCGATGCGTTTCTCGCGCTCGACATACCGCTTACCTTCGCCGTGCTTCCCCGCCGTGAGTACTCCCGCGAAGCTGCGGTGCGGGCGGCTGCCGCAGGCCATGAGGTGATATTACATTTACCCATGCAGCCCGTCTCGGATATGGATCCGGGGCCCGGCGCTATCCGCGTGGGGATGGGGGCTGCGGATATTCGGGAAGCCATTCGGGGCAATCTCGAGACAGTGCCCGGTATTCGTGGTGTCAACAATCATATGGGTTCGCGGGTGACCGCGGACCCGGACACCATGAATATGGTTCTGCAGACGCTCAAGGAGGAAGGCCTGTTCTTCCTCGACAGCAGGACCTCGGCCCATACGGTCGGTCGCCTCACGGCCGAGCAGCACAACTTGCCCTACCTGGAGCGTGCAGTGTTCCTAGACAACGAAAGCAACAGAGATTACATACGAAATGCCGTCCGCGAGGGAATGGAGATTGCCGAGCGAAAGGGTCACGCCGTGATGATAGGTCACGTGATGGTCAACGAGCTCGTCGAGGTGCTCAACGAAATGTACCCCTTCATACAAGACGAGGGGTTCGACCTGCGCTACCTCTCGGAGCTCGTGCTCACACCTGAGTTCGATGACGATCCTCGGAGTTGAGACCTCGTGCGATGAGTGTTCCATCGCCCTCGTCGAAGACGGGCGGCGCCTCATCGCGCAGCAGATTGCATCTCAGATTGAGTTTCATGCACCCTACAGCGGCGTCGTGCCGGAAATTGCCTCGCGAAAGCACACCGAGTGGATCCTCGACGTCTACCATCGGACACTCGAAGATGCCGCGGCGACTCCCGCCGACATCGACGGCGTTGCCGTAACCACGCGACCCGGGCTCTCCGGGTCCCTCGTGGTGGGACTGAGCTTCGCGAAGGCACTGGCCTTCGGGCTCGGCGTCCCTATCGTGGGGGTGAATCACATTCTTGCCCATCTATACGCGCCGCACCTCGAGTATGAGATAGACTATCCCTATCTGGGGCTCCTCGTCTCAGGCGGGCACACCCTCATCACGATGGTGCGCGGGGTGGAAGATATCGAGGTGCTCGGAACAACAGTCGACGACGCCTGCGGCGAGGCGTTCGACAAAGTGGCAAAGTTCCTCGAGCTCGGCTACCCGGGAGGCGTGGTCATCGACCGCCTCGCGCGCGAGGGCTCCGCGGAAGCCTTTTCGTTTCCTCTATCTACGGTAAACACCGGTGCCGATCGCTATGATGTCTCCTACTCGGGTCTCAAGACCGCGGTCGTGAACCAGATGGAGAAGTTCCGAACTCCCGGATACGATGCGACGAACGAGAATATCGCCGCATCGTTTCAGAGGGCTGCAATCGAGACCGTTGTCGTGCAACTGGAGCGTGCCGTCGCGGATAGCGGCATCACGACCGTGGTGGTCGGCGGCGGGGTTGCCGCCAACTCCTACCTCCGAGAGCGCCTCAGTGGGAGGAACGACCTGCGTGCGATATTTCCGTCGATGGAGCTATGTACCGACAATGGGGCAATGATTGCGGGTATCGGGTATCACCTGCTGCGCACCGGCGGTGGTGACGATCTCTCACTCGGGGTTTCCGCGCGTGTTTCCGGCTATCGTCACCCACGAGGCGGGCGGCCGCCGCGCCGGGCCGGCGCCCGCTAGAAGCTCGCTTCCTCCGCCAGCTCGGCGAGGTCCTCATCAGCTTCGAAGAGCTTCGGAGCTTTCGGAATCGGCTCGTGGATCAGGCGGTTCGTTACCTGAACGAGGTTTCTTGCGAAGGCCGAGTCGGGATTGAGACTCATGAGCGGGCTGCGTTGGAGAATGGAGGTGCCGACCTCCTCGTCATGGGGCAGAAAGCCGATGTACTCCACCTCCAGGTCGAGGTTCTTGCGGGCAACCTGCCGGAGCTTCGCGCCGAGGGGGACATCGCGCTGCGTGCGGCCCATGTTGAGTACGACGCGCGGCAGGAACGTGCGAAGGCTCTCGCGAGCGGTTTCGGCAGCTTCCGCGGAGAGGCGCCCGAGTGCCTCGATGAGCGCGGCGCTGGAGCGCTCCGTGCCTTCGAGCCTCTCGGTCGTGAAACGGTATACGAGCGCACGCTCGTCACTGCGGGCCGGATAGCTTCTGTATATCATTCGGAACAACGCGGCCTTCAGGAACGAGTAGGCGTTCAGGATGGATGTTGTTTCCGGTGTCACGACGAGAATGCCCGAGGCCGAGGTGAGGAAGAAGTCGACGGTGTTGTGAGAGCTCCCAGAGCCGAGATCGAGTAAGACGTAGTCGGCGACGAGGCCACGCAGCTCTTTGAGGATTTTCACCTTTCTGAAATAGGGAAGATTTGCCGTGCCGGGCAGGAGCGAGTCGCCGGGGATAAAGTAAAGCCTGGGCTCACGCGTCTCCACGAGCAGAGACTCCAAACTCCGTTCCTGCTTGTAGATATAATTGCCGATGCCCGATTTGTCGTTCTTCTCTCCAAGGGCCGTATGAAGGTTCGAGCCCCCGAGGTCGAGGTCGGCGAGAATCACGGTCTTTCCCGCACGGGCGAGCGACACGCCGATGTTTGCCGTAAACACCGTCTTGCCGACGCCGCCCTTCCCGCTGGCGACCGGGATGATGGTGGTCATTACCAGCATCATACTGTAACGTGCAGGTGGTATCAAGATTGACAGTCGGTGGGAACTCGGCTACGGTAATCGGCGGTTCGAAATCCACCGGAAAGGGTGTGCTATGGAAAACAGTTTTGATCTCGACTCGGTCATTCGCAAGGTACCCGACTTTCCGAAGGAAGGGGTTCTTTTCTATGACGTCACCGGGATTCTCATGAACCCGAAAGCGTTTAAGTACTGCATCGACCGTGCGGGTGAGATTTTCGACGGGCAGCAACTGGACGCTATTGCCGCAATCGATGCGCGGGGCTTCGTGTTCGCGGCACCGCTGGCATACGCGAGGGGGCTGCCGCTCGTTCTCGTACGAAAGAACGGAAAGCTTCCGGGCGAGACCTATCGCAAGAAGTTCGCACTCGAGTATGGTGAAGACGAGGTGGAGGTGCACAAGAGCGACGTGCAGGCCGGACAACGGGTGGTCATCGTAGACGACCTGATTGCGACCGGCGGAACCCTCCGGGCAACGGCGGATATCCTCGTAGAGGCGGGAGCCATCGTGCAGGGAATCTTTGCGATTATCGGTCTTCCATTCTTGAAGTATATGGACCAGCTCAACGGCTATACGGTGCACACGCTCATCGATTACCACGGGGAGTGAGGGTTGACACAGGCAGTCGGTTTGAGTAATCTTCGGCCTAACAATTGAAAGCCGATTCCCGGTGGTGTAATGGTAGCACAGCAGATTCTGGTTCTGCTTGTGGGGGTTCAAGTCCTCCCCGGGAAGCGTTGCGTGGCCCCTTCGTCTATCGGCTAGGACGGGAGATTCTCAGTCTTCAAAGAGGGGTTCGATTCCCCTAGGGGCTATCCCGAAGCGAAGCCCGACCACTCTCGGGTGGTCGGGCTTTCGTGTGTATGGCCACCGACGCGGGTTTCCCTCGGCTACGGAGTGACCATCATGCAAACTGCGTGTCTCTTTCTTGCCGACGGCGCCGTATTCCCCGGCATCTCATTCGGGGCCCCGCCGTTTCGCCTGGATGACCTGGTTCCCCCTGAGGAACGACCGAAAGGGGCCGGGGAGGTGGTGTTCAACACCGCCATGTCCGGCTACCACGAAGTACTCACCGATCCGTCCTATGCCGGGCAGATCGTCACGATGACATATCCCCATATTGGAAACTACGGTACCACCGACGAGTGGAGCGAAACCGGTCCCGAGTCAGGCACCGACCGCCCAGGGGTGAAGGTTGCGGGCTTTGTGCTGCGTAGCCTCTACGAGGGCCCGGTGGGCCCCGGGCGGCGGCCGCTTCCGGATTTTTTAGCCGCTCATGGAACCCCAGGGATCACCGACGTCGACACCCGCGGTCTGACCCTCCACCTGCGTGACGAGGGAAGCGTCTCCGGGGTTATCGTGGAGGCCCCCGAGGGCTTCGAGAGGTGGCGCCCCCGGGAGACCATGCCCGAAGACTATCGTTCGCGCGTCATGGAGTTTCTCGCCGCTTTTCCCGAGATGGAGGGGCGGAACCTCGTGGGCGGTGTCGGCACCACCGCCGAGGAGGTGATCAACCCCGGGGGCAGCCCCCATGTTGCGCTGCTCGACTGCGGGGTGAAGGGAAACATCGTGCGGGAACTTGTCGTACGGGGTGCCGGAGTCTCGGTGTGGCCAAGCGCGGCCGACCCGAAGAACATCCTCGAAGAGGGACCCGATGCCGTGGTCGTCTCCAACGGACCGGGCGACCCTGCTGTTCTCGGCTATCAGATCGAAAGCGTTCAGCGCCTCATGGGCGAGAAGCCGACCCTCGGTATCTGCCTTGGTCACCAGCTGATCTCTGAAGCGGTGGGGGCGAAGACCTACAAGATGAAGTTCGGGCATCACGGCCTGAATCATCCGGTGCGTGACGAGCAGAGTCGCCGTGTCTTTGTTACCTCCCAAAACCACGGCTTCGCCGTCGATGAGGAGAGTCTTCCGGAGAACGTGACGGTGTGGTTGAAGAACGCCAACGACGGGAGCATTGAGGGCATCAAGCTCTCGGACCGGCCCGTGATGAGCGCGCAGTTCCATCCGGAGGCTGCTCCGGGGCCACGTGACGCTCGGTGGATCTTCGACGAGTTCATGGAGCTCGTGCGGTCCGCATCGACATCCGCAATGCGGTCCTAGCCACGGAGTCGTAGATACCGGAGTATAGAAACCGGAGCAAGGAGAGACCAATGCCGGCACGGCGTGACATAGAGAGCATCCTCATAATCGGTTCCGGGCCCATTGTCATCGGACAGGCCTGCGAGTTCGATTACTCGGGAAATCAGGCGGTGCGCGCGCTTCGCGAGGAAGGCTATCGGGTAATCCTCGTGAATCCCAACCCGGCAACGGTCATGACGACGCCGGGCCTTGCGGATGCCATATACATGGACCCGCTTACCGTTCCCTATCTCGACCGTATCCTCGAGCGCGAGAAGCCGGATGCCCTGCTGCCCACAATGGGCGGGCAGACGGCGCTGAATCTCACGA
>JAAAOR010000104.1 GCA_009908735.1 Spirochaetota bacterium
ACAGACTCGACGTCCTTCCCAATCCTGACAGTGGTATTGCGATAAAATACTTCTTCGAGGATCCCAACGCCGACCCGACGGCGGCGCTCACGCTCCTCAACCCCGAAACGGGTCTTGCCATCTCGGTACGAGCCGACCCCGGCGTTGCACCGTGGTTCGGCGTGTGGTGCAACGCCCGCGGCCTGTTCGGGCACATTAACCTCGCTATTGAGCCGGCTTCCGCACCCATGGACACGTTGTCAGCTGCGGCTCGTCTCGGGCGTCTTCCACGGCTTCCGCCGAGCTCCTCGACATCGTGGTGGATGGAGGTCTCGGTCAGCAACCTTTGAGATCTCCGACTCTATCGACGCGGTCAGAGCCCGGGTTCTCTTCTACGCCACATGCCTGTACGACTTCGATACGCGCGATGGAAGTACGCAAACGAAAGCGGCCCCGTTTCCGGGGCCGCGTTGGCTGTAAATCTGATAGTTCGGCGGCGCCGGCTTAGTTCGCCGTCACCGGCACCTGTGCCTCCGGCTTTTTTGTATTCTTGGCGCGGAAGTGGATCTTTCCGTTTCGGATGCTCACCACCACGTGGCTACCTTCATGGAACCTGCCCTTGAGGATCTCCAGCGAGAGAGGATCTTCCACTTCCTTCTGGATGGTCCGTCGTAGCGGGCGGGCACCGAACTTGACATCGACGCCCTGATTGATGAGGTACTCCTTCGCCTTCTTGGTAACCTCGAGCACGATCTCCTTCTCCGCGAGGCGGGTCTGCACCTCGCCAAGCAGAATCTCGAGAATGCGCTTAACCTCGCCGTGCTGCAGGCTGTGAAAGACCACCGTCTCATCGACACGATTGAGGAACTCCGGACGGAACAGCCGCCTGAGCTCGTTCATCGCTGAGGACTTGATCTCTCGATAGTTCATCATGTCCTCGTCGGTCTGAAAGCCGACCATCGACTCGCGGGAGAACTCCCGCGCGCCGACATTCGACGTCATGATCATGATGGTATTCCGAAAGGAAACCGTGTGTCCAAGATTGTCCTGCAGCTGCCCTTCCTCGAGGACCTGCAGCAGGATGTTGAATACGTCAGGATGGGCCTTCTCGATTTCGTCGAGCAAGATGACGCTGTAGGGCTTTCGGCGGATCTTCTCGGTGAGAAGGCCACCCTCGTCATAGCCGACGTAGCCCGGAGGTGCACCCACGAGACGCGACACGTTGTGCTTCTCCATGAAGTCCGACATGTCGATACGCACGAGCGACTCGTCACTACCGAACATAAACGCAGCAAGGCTCTTGGCCAGAAGCGTCTTTCCCACGCCGGTGGGACCGAGGAAGATGAACGAGCCCATGGGCCGCTCCGGTGCACTGAGGCCCGTTCGAGACCGTCGGATGGCCGAGGAGATGGCGTTGATCGCATCGTCCTGGCCGATGACACTCTTGTGGAGCTCCTCCTCTATGTGGAGGAGTTTCTCCTGTTCGCTCTGCGCGATGCGCGCGAGCGGGATTCCGGTGATGTCGGCCAGCACGTACTGCACGTCGTCGGAGTCCACCACGTTCTGCTCGGTCTTCAGCGTTACCTTCCACTGGTTCTTCAGGGCTTCAACGCGGCCTTTGAGCTGGCGAACCTCGTCGCGTACTGCGGCGGCGCGCTCGTAGTTCTGCGAGTTCACCAGCGAGAGCTTTTCCTGGTTCAAACGGTCTATCTGGCGCTCGAGATCGGCAAGCTCGGTCGGGCGAACGCTGTTGTGGATGCGCTTCCGCGACCCTGCCTCGTCGATGAGGTCGATGGCCTTATCCGGCAAGAATCGATCCGGCACATATCGTCGCGAGAGCATCGCGGCCACCTCGAGGGCGCCCGGCGTGAAGGAGACATTGTGATGGTCCTCGTAGCGCTCCTTGATACCCTTCAGAATCTCAATGGTCTCATCGACCGACGGCTCGTCAACGAAGATCGTCTGGAAGCGGCGCTCCAGCGCCGCGTCCTTCTCAATGTACTTCTTGTACTCGTTCAGTGTGGTCGCACCCACGCACTGGATCTCGCCACGCGATAGGGCGGGCTTCAGCATGTTCGATGCGTCGATCGCACCCTCGGCGCCTCCGGCACCAATGATGGTGTGGAGCTCGTCGATGAATAGGACGACGTTTCCGGCGTTGATGATCTCTTTCATCACACGCTTGAGCCGCTCCTCGAACTCACCACGGTACTTGGTACCGGCTATGAGGGATGCAAGATCGAGGGTGAGCACTCGCTTTCCGATGAGCACTTCCGGCGCCGAGCCGTCGATGATCTCCTGCGCGAGGCCCTCAACGATTGCCGTTTTCCCGACACCGGGCTCTCCGATGAGCACGGGGTTGTTCTTCGTTCGACGCGCCAGTATCTGGATGACACGATCTATTTCTTTGTCACGTCCCACTACCGGATCGAGCTTGTCTTCACGGGCCAGTTCAGTCAGGTCCCGTGCGAATTCGTCCAGCGTAGGTGTGGATTTCTTTCCGGTTTGTCCTTGCTGCATTTTTCTCTTCTGCTGGGGCAGCTTAGATGCCGTCGCACCACCGCCGGTGGTGGACCCGCTCAGCTCGGCAATCACTTCTCTCAACGTGTCTATCGTCACGTTATGCTTGCCGAGAAACTTCGTCGTTTCGCCATTCGGCTCACGCAGACACGCGAGCAAAAGATGCTCGGTGCCGATATACTCATGTCCGAGGTTTCTCGCCTCCTCAGCGGAGTCCTCGAGGACTTTTTTGCCCCGGGGCGACGGGGGCACATCGCCGAGGATGAACCCGCCGCGCTTCTTGGGAATAGCTTTCTCGAGCTCGAGCTGCATCTTTGCAGGATCGATCATGACTTTCTCGAGCGCCTTATATCCAAGTCCGCCTCCCTCTTTAAGGAGGGCGAGAACGATGTGTTCGGGGAGCAATTGGTCCGAGTGAAAGCGCTTTGCCTCGTCCTGGGCAAGTATAGTCAGCACCTTCTGTGCTCGTTGCGTTAGTCCTTTGAACATTCAGATCCTCCCAGAGTCAGCGCTGTGACTCGAGGTACCGCCGCAGCAGTACCGCTCGCTGCTCGTCTTCGTTCTCTTGTGTGTCGTCGATGCCGTAACCCTTCAGTGAGTGAACAACATGAGAACGTTGCGTGAGGAAGAACAACGATGTTGCCTGTGCCAACGTTATCTCCTGTGCCATGCCCAGTGCCACGCCAAGTCTCAACCACGACAGTAGCCGGAATGCTTCCGTCCGCGTAAGGCAACGTGAATACGACAGGATTCCCATTGCCCGGTACACGGCGTCCTCGGTTTCACCCCTGCGGGAACCTGTCAGGCTTTCCCGCATCTGTCGCTCATAATCTACCAATTGCATTGTCGCACGTTCAAGCTTTTCGACAATCTCTTCCTCGCCGGCCCCAAGTGTCTGCCTGGAGGCCAATTGGTATACATCGCCAAGTGACTCCGTCCCCTCAAGCGCAAATCCACGAACCGAGAATCCCTCCTTCCAGATCGTGCCGAGCGCCTCTTCGAGAAGCCCCATCCCCCGCAGGGCGGGAAGGTGAAGCATAGTCGAGGCCCGCAACCCCGTTCCCAGGTCATCGAGGCGCGCGGTGAGATATCCCCACTCGAGCGAAACCGAAACCGGGTATTCATCCTCTAAACTATCGTCAATCTCATCGCCATCGTCGAGCGCTCCGCGCAAATCCAGTCCACCGCGAAAGCTCACGATCCGAAGATGGTCAACGTTATTCACCTGCACCGCCAGCCGCTCGTCATTTCTCAGGTACAGCGGCCCCGCGTCGACGGCGGGCTCGGCCGGGAAGAAGTTGCGCTCGACGAGAAGCTCGCGAAAACCCTCTGTATCGGTGTCGAACGCACCGAACTCTCCCTCACGATCTGAGAAATACTCCGCAAGGCTATCCTCGAGCTCGGCCCTCTCGTGCGACTGCATGAACCCCGGGAAAGCGTAGCCCACCACGTTTCGGGCCAGGCGTATGCGCGAGGACATGACAACGTCTTGCTCCGGCCCCTGGTCGGAGAACCAGCTCGTTTCGTGCTGCAAATCAGCCATCACTTACCTCGCGGTCCATGACCGAGAGCTCATCCCGCAGACGCGCGGCCCCCTCGTAATCTTCCGCGGCCACGGCGGCCTCGAGGCGCCGCCGCACCCTCTCGCGGTCCACGAAAAAACGCTTGTAGATCAGGAGGCGCTCCGGATACTTACCGGCATGCTGAGCAGGGCTCGGCCGCCGTTCCAGAATGGAACGGATTTCTTCCTCGAATACGGCGTAGCACTGTGCACAGCCGACCTGACCCGTCCGGCGGATATCACGGTAGAGCCGGCCGCAGCCGTCGCAGCCGGCATCCTCTTCCGCCTCAGGATCTGCGCTGAAAGCCCCGGATACCAGCTCTTGCACGCTCGGCGTGGGCATGCTGGTTTCCGGCTCGATACCCAGGTCGAGTGCGCAGTCTTCGCAGAGCATCAGCTCTTCGGTCTGCTTCCCCCAAGTCCGCTGAATCTTGATCACGCCTTCCCGTTCCCCGCAGATATTACACAGCACATTGCCTCCCGGTGTTCAGTCTACATCGCATGCGGCGGCAATGCAAAAGACACATGACGGATTCTAGTTTCTCAGCACCGTGTGTGTGCGTGAATTTAGTTTATTTTCTCTCAAAAGACAAGTTGCGAAATTCTGGGGGTGTCAAGAAGCGTGTTGGTAAAATGCCGATAATTCGTTTCGGGTGTGAGAGATTTGCGTTATCTCGACTTCCGCGTCGAACTGTGCAGCCCGTTTAGCGTGTAACGATCCGCGCGGCCTGGACTTGCATGCGCACTTACCAACACGCTGCTATATACCCCATTAGTGCCGTCTCATTACCTCGAGCGGCCGAATCCACCCGGCACGGTAGGCCGGCACCAGGGCCGCGACGGCGGCCAAGAGCACCGTAAGCGCGGACACCGCGAACAGCTGAACGGGGTCAACAGTAATCGGAATAGTCTCCAGGTAGAACTCCGAGTGAAAGACATTGAGGTTGCGGGGCACGTCGTCGACCAGGGGCGAGAGCAGGAGATACACGCCGCCCTGTATCCAGTCCGCGATTGCCTCGATCGCGGCAAGCACGCCGTTTATGTTGATCGCGAGAGCAAGTCCCACGGCAAGCCCGAGCGCGGCACCGAGCACACCGGTGAAGAACCCGGCAAGGACGAACACCCGGCGGATGCCCGCCGGACTCGCACCGATACTTTTCAGAATGGCAATCTCGGACTGCTTTTCGAGGACGAGCATCACCAGGGACGAGGAGATGTTGACCGCTGCGACCACCACGATGAGGGCCATGATGAAAACCAGGAGATTTTTGGTGGTGCGAAAAGACATGTAGCGTGAGCGCTCGAGCTCGTACCAGGTAAAAAGACGCCACTCGACTCCCAAGCTGCGGGCGATCTCATTTGCCAGGTACCGCGCCTGTCCGCCGCGTCCGCTCGAGAAGAGTGGATTCGGCAGGGAGTATGGCTCGTTGATTTTAACGCCGAGGATCTGCCGGCTCGATGCGGGAGGAAGTACGCGCATGCCCCTCTCGAGGGGCATGAAGACCCACAGCTGATCCAGCTCCTGATAGCCGGTGCTGATGACGCCGGCCACGGTGAAACGCGACACGCGCGGCAGGAAGGCGCCGTTGTCCAGCGGCCTCACGGTGAGAAGACGCACGGGATCGCCAGGCTCGACACTTAGCGCCTCGGCCAGACCGCGGCCGAGGACTACGCTGTTCTCGCCGGAGAGGTCGAAGCTGCCCGCCTCTACCTCGACGTATCGGCGAAGCCCGGCGTCGTTGGACCAGGCGTCCGCGGGAATCGCGCGGATGGTGACGCCGCTCCGGTCCGTCTCGGAGGAGAGGAGTCCCATACCGCGGCGCTCGGGCGTCACCACGGTCACACCAGGTAGGCCGCCGATACGGGCTGCAGCCTCCGAGACCTCCTCTGCGCTCATGTCGGGGGCGTGGATCGCCTGCAGATGGTAGGTCCCGGCCTCGATGAAGCGGTCGGTTATGCCTTGTATCATACCATCGGCCAGTTGCATCACGACGACGAGCGGCACGAGGCTCACCGCCACGCCGATCACGGCGGAGCGTATTCGTGCGCCGCCGCGCTCGCCGCGGCCCGCGAGGTAGCGGACCGAAAGAAAGAGGGACGCGAGCGGCTTCATGCGGTCGATACCCGTCCGTGGACGAGGTGGAGGTGATGCTCACCGCGCTCGGCAAGGCCGACATCGTGGGTGACGAGCAGCAGCGTCTTCCCGTACTCCCCCACGAGGTCGAAGAGGATTTTCTCGACCGTGCGGCTGTTCTTTTCATCGAGGTTCCCGGTTGGCTCGTCGGCGAGGATGATCTCAGGATCGTTCACGAGCGCGCGGGCAACCGCCACGCGCTGGCGCTCACCTCCGGAGAGCTGGGTCGGGAAGTGATCCGTGCGGTCGGCGAGGCCCACATCCACGAGGAGCTTGCGGGCGTGCTCCATGGCCGCCTCGCGCGTGGTGCCGGTCATGAAGGCGGGCATCATGACGTTCTCCAGCGCCGTAAAATCCTTCAGCAGAAAGTGAAACTGGAACACCAGGCCCACGACGCTGCTGCGATACCGAGTCAACTGAGACTCCGGGAGTGAATCTACCCGATATCCGGCCGCCTCGATGCTGCCGCTACTCGGCGTATCGAGCCCCCCGACGAGGTTTAGCAGTGTACTCTTCCCCGAGCCGCTCTCTCCTGTGATGACCACCGTCTCGCCGGCGGCCACCGCTAAGTTGACGTCGGTAAGGATATGAAGCTCTTCAGCGCCGGTGACGAAGGTCTTTGCTACATGTGCCAGATCGAGAATCACGGTACTCATTCGTTTCTCAGGACCTCCGCTGGTGTGATCCGTGCCACGCGAAACGAGGCAAAATATGCGGCCGCCGTGGCGGAGACGAGCGCAAAGAGAAAGATCCCGGCAGTCTCCCAGAGCACCGCGCGGGTGGGCACTTCGGTAATATAGAAGTACGCCGGAGAGAATATCGTGAACTGCCCCTCCCCGATCACTCCGCCGAGGAGCTGCAGAACGCTACCGAGCGCATTTACGAACCACTCCGCAAGCGCAAACACGCCGTTTACGTTCTCAGACACCAAGAGCCCGAGCGCCACGCCGATCGCCCCGCCGAGCAGGCCGATCATGAGCCCCTCGAGGGTAAACACGGCGCGGATGCTGCGAGGCGGCGCCCCAAGCGCCTTCAGCACCGCGATCTCTTCGGTTCGTTCCACCACGCTGCGACGCAGCGACTGATAGATGTTTCCCCCAACCACCACGAAAATCAGCCCGACCAACAGCATCATGAGGGTTTTCTCCAGACGAAGGGCGCCGAAGATGGAGCGATTGAACTCCCGCCAGGACACAATCGACGCCGCCGGGGCAAGCACCTCCTTGAGTCTCGACGCCACCAGCCGGTCGTTGAAGCGGTTATCGAGTTTCACGCCCCAGGTGACCTCCTCACCGGCGGCAAAGCCGCGCCGACTCTCGGCGAGAGAGACAAAGCCCCAGCTGCGGTCGTACTCGAGGAAGCCGGTGCGGAAGAGTCCGCGGACCATGAGCTCCGTCTCCTCGGGGTTCGCCGCATTGAAGTCCTCGCCCCCGAGGTTCACGAAGGTGATGGGATCCCCCACGCCGACGCCGAGCATGCGCGCGAGCTCAATACCGATCACCACCGCGCCCCCGGAGGCGATGTCGAAGCGGCCGGCAACGAGCTCGACGTTCCCGGCAAAGCCGCGGTCGCGCGTGCGGATATCGGTCGGCACGCCGCGGAGGACGACGGCCTCGGGGCCGGCGTAGCGGCTGCGGGCGAGGGTTTGTAGCTCCTGAAAGGGAACGGCGGTGGCCACGCCGCGGACGCCGTCTATGTTGTCTCCCTCCGCGGTGAGCCCGTGCACGCGCAGGTGGTAGGAGTTGATCTCGAGGATACTCTCAATGGTACCGATCTGAAACCCGTTCATCACGGCGAGCACGGCGACGAGGGTCATGACTCCCACGGCTATACCGGTCACCGAGAGAACCGATGCGGTGTGCCCCTGCTCGCGACGCTTCGTGCGGAAGTGGCGTCGCGAGACGAACAGGACCCAGTTTCCTCGCATGGCGCTATCGCCCCGAGACCAGCTCGCGCGAGACGGGATTGCCGTCGCGATAGGTGACACGAAGGAATGGTTCGCCGTTTCGGTAGGTGAT
>JAAAOR010000135.1 GCA_009908735.1 Spirochaetota bacterium
CTATCTTCGCGGACCTCAAAGATCAGCGAATAGAGGTGCCCCGCAACCCAACCAATCGCTCTGAACTGCTCTGGATCGTCCGAACGGCAGTCTTCGTAGTACGGGTGCGAGAAGATCTCCTTTGCCTCCTCAAAGCCGATGCGGCGCTTTGGATTGTTGCGCAATCGCTCGCTCTTTCTGTGATCAAACTCGAACCGCATCTAATGTATAAGTGTTATACCTTCTTCGAGTGAAGGTCAAGACTACCCAGGTATCCGCGTGACAAAACGTCGCTCTCAAGTGGATGTCGGAGGCCGCGCGTACGGAGTCCTCAGTTTCGGCTTTGTAGGCCGTCCCACCGCACAGATTTGCGTGTTTCCGCTGGACCACGAAGAGTGCGCCTATTCGAACTATCGCCTTAGGAGCCTGTCGGACTTATCCGATCTAATTTGGCGATATCCGGCTGGAAGGATTTTTCATAACTCTCTTCATGGTATAGAATTGTGAGCATGAGTGCTCGATTCGTAAATGTTGATCGTGATACCCCGATGATGCTCCCACCGCGGTACCGGAGACGCTCAGTACCCACCGCAGATGATGTTGGCGCTTTTGCTGTACTGCTATGCCAACGGAATCATGGCCTCGCGGAAGATCGAGACGGCAACCTGGCATTTGGTCCCGGTTCGCTATCTCAGCGGTGATACCCACCCCGATCACGATACGATCAATACGTTTCGCAGAGAGAACACGGCGTCGATCGTCCGACCGGAATGCTTCCGGGCAGACGACGGTACGAAAATCAACGGCAGCTCAACGACGGTTCCGAGCGGCTTCTACTTCGCCGTGACGAATGCCATAGTGAATCCTGAAAGCGGAAGTCTGACTTCTTCCGGCGATGCCTTCTACGTGGTGTTTTCCAGAGAGCTTGGCGATCCACGGTTCGAGCTCCAGGGTGAGTTCCCAAACTCCGCTCACGCACACTCGATCGAACCACTCACGCTCATGGACGGCGGCTCTTACCTGCGCGTCGAGGATTACTCGGCCTCGGACGAGGTAGTCAGCGTCTACATCTCGGGCTATATCACCGACGACCTTAAGAGCTTGAATGCGTCCACCGGGTCCGAGAAAACCACGCCTTAGGCGAGGGCGCGTACTGCGAGGCGGATTCTCTCTCTCTACGCTACGGCGGCACTGCTGCTCGTCCGGTACTCGAGTGAGGGGCAGCGGTCGGCGCTTCCATTGCGCCCTCTTTCCCGGATCTCTCAACGAGCGAAGCGATCGACTCGATCGGCCATCTCCTGTTCGTCACCGAGGTCTATGTCCATGAGGATCAGATCCGGTGCCACGCCCCATCGCTGGAGCGCGGCCCACAAAGCAGTCAAAACATGGGGGCGTTACGATGCCTGCGTGACCCTGGCCCCGGACTCGACGGCCTCGAGCTCATCGGCTGCAAAGACCTGATCGAGGTTGAGGATGATGATGAACTTCTCATCCACCTTCCCGATGCCCTGGATGAAGTTCGCGCTGATGCGCGTGCCCACCCGCGGCGGTGGCTCGATGTTCTCCGGGGCGATGTCGATGACCTGGTCCACCGCGTCGGCGCGGCAGCCGATGGTCACCGAGTCCTCGCCGGCCGCCACGTCGGTGACGATGATGGCGGTGTCGACGGTCTCTTCGGCCTCGTCCATCTCGAACTTCAGCCGCAGGTCTACCACCGGCAGAACTTTGCTTCGGACGTTTATCACGCCCTTCATGTAGTCGGGCATGCGGGGTATACGGGTGATCTCGGTGAGCTCGAGCACCTCGCGTACCCTGCCGACGTTCAATGCGTAGTTCTCGTTATCGAGGACGAACGTCAAATACTGGTTTGCCGTCTCGTCGGAGACGAACTGATTGGTTCCCTGTTCCGGCATAATTCGCTCCTAATACTCCTCGAACTCTTCTTCGCTACCGGCGCCCACTTGCCGAGGCTCCCCCTCAAACTTGTTGCCGTTCATGCCGTGGAGCGAGATGCCCGTCAACTCCGACCCGCTGCGCCGGTGGGCGCCGCGGGTCGGTGCGGCCCTTTCTTGAGGTGCGGTGAGCTTCGGGACACTATCCGTGTATGACAGGTTGAAAAACTGTATTGCCTGTTGCAGATGCTCGGCCTGACTCGCGAGTTCTTCAGCCGTAGACGCCATCTCTTCGGACGCAGACGCGTTTCTTTGAATCACGCCGTCGAGCTCTGCGAGTGCCTTGTTGATCTGATCGGCGCCCTGTGACTGCTCGCGGCTGGCACTCTCGATTTCCGTAACCAGCTCTGCGGTTTGCCGGATGCGGGGGATGAGACCCTCGATCCGCTGTCCGGCAGTTTCTGCGATCTCGACGCTGGACGATGATAGATCGGTGATCTCTCCCGCCGCTTTCTGACTCCGTTCAGCAAGTTTTCTGACTTCGGAGGCGACAACTGCGAACCCCTTCCCAGACTCTCCGGCTCGGGCCGCCTCAATCGCTGCGTTGAGCGCCAGCAGATTCGTCTGTCGCGCGATTTCTTCTACGACCGCGATTCTCTCAGAGATCGTACGCATGGCTTCGACTGTGCCTCGCACCGCTTCCCCGCTTTTCTCTGCGTCCGAAGCGGCTTGGCTTGCAATTGACTTCGTTTCGGTTGCATTCTCAGCGTTGTGCTTGATGTTTGCGTCCATCTCCTCCATGGAGGAGGAGACCTGCTCGGCAGAGCTGGCCTGTTGAGCTGCACCGTCGGAGAGACTTTGAGAAGAGCCGCTGACCTGGTGGGCCCCGCTCGACACACTGTCGGCTGAATTGCGAACGTCGGCAACGATCGATTGGAGTTGCCCGCTCATGCGGACGAATGAGCGCGACAGAATTCCTATCTCGTCGTACCGCTCGGCAAAGCGCGCGTTGACCGCTATGCCAAGATTTCCTTCGGCATAGCTATCGGCCACGGTGGCAAGCTCACGCACTGGACGCGCGACGAGCCGGGCAATCACGAAGGGGATTGCAACCGCAATTGCGATCGCAATGAGCGCGACGGCGGCGAGAGGGGCCACGAACCCGTACATCTGGGCGTTGACGTCCGAGAGGGGACCAACGCTTACCAAGGTCCAGTCGATTCCCTCAAAAGGTGCTGAAGCAACATATAGCCCGCTTGATCGGTCGATACTCATCCGCGACTGGTTGCCGGTCACCACTGCTCTCGCGTCATCACTGAGCTCGAAGTCATCGAACAGAGTACGCTCGAGTACCGCTCCTTCGTTCGGATTGGTGATGTAGGTTCCGTCGCTCTTCACGAGGTAGCTGGCACCGGATTCGGTGATAGCCTCTTGAGCCACAGTTTCCGCGACCTGAGTGATGTACATATCGAGCCCCAGAACACCTGCGAGCGCCCCGTTTTCGGCGTTCACAGGTCGTGCAAGCGAGATAACCAGCTCGCCAGTATTAGCATCTATGTATGGCGCCGTGCGGACCATGGATCCAGCATCGACGGCGGCCGTAAACCATGGGCGCCCCGTGTGATCCCAACCCTCCGGCGGGGTCCATCCCGATGCCGTCTGGAAGTGACCTCCATCCGGCAGCGAACTCCTGGTTCCGAAGTACACCTCGATGATGTCCTCGTCGGACTCGCTGATTCCCCAGAATATCTGCTTGTAGAAGTCGAACTCACCCTGGCGCTCCGCAATCGGATATCGCAAAGTATCGAGCACCGCCTCCTTGCGACCTAGCCATTTCTCGATTTCAGTGCGCATCAGATGTGTCTTCGACGTGCCCAACTCCGACAGCGCGTCAAGTCGATCATCCAAGTACATAAGAAACACCGCAGCGAACGCTACAGACACGGCGAGGACGAGCGTCCCGAGCATTAGCGTAATCAGCCGACCGATAGAACGGGTCTTCATAACCGTCTCCTTAACTTTGGCGATTCGCCGCATCGGTTTTACGCAATAAATCGCCATTTCAATTAGGATTAGAGAACCTAAACTAACATTGAATAATGAAAAGTGCAAGTTATTTTTCTATTAGAATTAGTAATTATAATGGATATAGTGCAGCACCGACTCAAGAGATCCGGATTCTGCTTGACTTCAGGTAGCTGCCTCCTCTCCGCCGGAATAGCTATCCGAACTCACCGAACTACGATCGCTCCCGTATGCATTCAAGACCCTCGGTTCCTTCCGTAACGGAAAACGGTACTTTGATGATACCACTTGGTATGCAGTTTTCTTTCCAGTTCGATGCTCCCACCAATCTGAGAAACAAGAGCCATGACGATCTGAAGGCCTGTGGACTCGGGGCGATCGATGGAGACGTGGTCCGGGAACTCTGTATCGTGGTCCTCGATCGTGATGACAAGCGACTCAGCCTCGTGCTGCATGGACAGCCACACGTCACAACTTCTCCGCTCCGGAAAGGTGAACCGCCCCGAGATTTCCGAAAACCATCATCTGGGAATAGTGGCGGAGATTCTTCGTACAGTGGAACGGTGACCGTTTGCTTTCAACGGCGTCTATAGGCTAATCCGCCCCCACCACGGGCCGCGCCTGATAACCCACAACCGCCCGGCAGCCTTAAGCTCTTCCAGCGCCTCTTCGATCTCCTCCCGTCGCCAGGAGCGAAGGAGGCCGAACACCGGCTCGCGGGCCGGGTGCCACGGCACCGGCGCCGTACGCGCGGTTCCGGCCAATACCGCTGCAGCCTGACCCGGTGTATACCGGCGGCGTCGTCGCGACAGCCAGCTCACAATCGCCTCCGCCACCGGCGACTCCCGCCGGGCCACCCCGTCACACACGTCACAGCCCGGGCATGCCTCCAGGTGAGCCCCCAGCGCCTCGACCAGTACAGCCCGCCGGCACCGCTCGCCGGATAGCAACGCACCCCATCGTGTTCCCGTCGTGCCCGCCACGGCGGTCATTTCCGACGGCCCCGCCAGTACGATCGCCTGCGCCGGCTCCCCGTCCCTGCCGGCGCGCCCGGACTCCTGCAAGTAGCTCTCCACCGTCGGCGGCAGGTCCCGGTGGATGACGCTTCGTATCCCCGGCGCGTCGACGCCCATGCCGTACGCGCACGTCGCTACCAGCACCCCTTCTTCCGAGCCGAGAAACCACTCCTCCACCTCAGTCTTCTCCTCACGTGAGAGCCCAGCGTGGTAGAAGCGAATGCGCTCGTCGTCGAGCACTCGTCGGAGCTCACGGGCCGTCCGCTCGCAGCGGCCACGGGTTCTGCAGAAGACGACCGCGGGCCGCAGCCGAGGGCGCGGTCGTTCCCCGTTGTCACGACGGGCGCCCGATTCAGGACTCGAGTCGCCTGCGCGGTCTCCGCCGTCGTAGCTGTCACAGCCGTCGGAACGGTCCGCCGCCAGCAGCGTCCGCAACGCGGCGGACTTCGAAGCCACGGGTAGAACGGCGTAGCGGATGTTCGGCCGGTCCGGGTTGCCGCGGATGATGTGGTAGCCGGTATCCGCGAAGAGGTGAGTGTTGATGCGCGCGAGAATGTCCGGGGAGGCGGTTGCGGTGAAGCCGGTGACCACGTGTGGGTGCAGGGTTCGAATTGCCGCTCCGAGCTCGAGGTAGGCAGGGCGGAAGGTCTCTCCCCACTCGGCCACGCAGTGTGCCTCGTCAATGACGAGATGGGAGACCGCGACACCTTCGAAGAGCCGCCGAGCGCGACGCGTGCCGAGCGCCTCCGGGTTCGTGAGGATGAGGCGCGGCCCGCGTTGCGACGCCGACACGCCCGGGGCGTGGGTCGCGGCGCCGCCCCCGCTGTTACCGGCGCGGCTGGGACGAAGGGCCGCCCGGATCCGGGACACGTCCCCGGCCGAGCTCCCGCCGGTCAGAGTTTCGCACGGCACGCCGAGCTCATCGAGGCGGCGTTTCTGGTCTGCTATCAGGGCGAGGAGCGGATAGACGACCACGGTGACCCCCGGAAGCAGGACGGCCGGCAGCTGAAAACAGAGGCTTTTGCCGGAGCCGGTCGGGAGAATGACGAGTTGCCGGTGGCGGCGGTCCCAGAGGTCTTCGGCGGCGGCCACTTCGTCACGGGGCATGGCGTCGCTCCGGTGTGCGCCGGCCGGCGCCCCCGCGACCGATCCCGTCGCCGTCGCCGCGGCGGTCTGCAGCACGTTCGTCATTACAAGCCGCTGGTAGGGAAAGAGGTAGTCCACGCCGAAGCGCTCACGGGCCACGGTGCCCAGCGGGTCGGAAGTATCGGCCGCCTTGGCGCCCGGCCGGTCCCCGGAATGCGTCGCCGTGCTGAGGCGCCCGGGCGTAGCCCCCGCCTCGCCCGTAGCGTGCTCTGCGTTCATGGCTCTCACACCCTCCCATACTGCCTCCGAGCGCATGCTGCTTGCGTCTTCTCGACACATTCCGCGTTTCTGCGGTAGATTCCGTGTTCAGTGTCATATCACCATGGTGCGCAGGGCGGGCTTGAGTTTCTCGCCCCGCGCTTCTCGCCGGCTGTTCACAGTTTTCTCCGTGTGGTTTCACCAGCCTATCTGCGCCTCGGCGAAGGCATATCGACGGTGAGAACCGAGAACGCGGAGGCGCTGATCGGCGAGCTCGAGGCGTTCTTTGCGGGCCGAAGCCGGCTCATCATCGCCTTTAGGCATCCGTCGGTAAGCGACGCCCCGCTGCTTGCCTATCTATTCTCCCGGCGGCTCCCGCGCATCGCACGCCGCCTCGGCAGACGCTTGCCCGGGCGGAGTCATGTCCACTTCCTCTACGGCCGTGGCGTCCCCGTGTGGGCGGGGGCGGCGCTGGGCTGGATCCTGCCGCGGATCGCGGCGATCCCGGTGTACAACCGCCGTCACGACTCCCGCGGGATGGGGGCGGTGCGGCACGCGGCCCTCCAAGGGCGCTTCCCGCTCGCCCTCGCTCCGGAGGGGCAGGTGAGCTACCACAACAAGGCCTTCGGAGACCTTGAGGCGGGAACGGGTCGCATCGCTCTATGGTGTCGAGATGATCTCCGGGCCGCGGGACGCGGCGAGGACGTTCGCATTCTTCCGCTTTCGATCGAATACCGGTATCCGGCGGAGGGGCGTCCCGCGCTCGCGGGAATTCTTCGCGAGATCTCCGAGCGGACAGGTATGGAAGTTGATGTCGATCCCGCGGACGGCATGGCCCGGGTGTGTGAGGCGCTTCTCGACTTTACCCGCCGCCTACTTTTGCACATCGAAACGGCCTACCGCGTGAGCTTTCACGCGTCGCCGGGGCCCCGCCGCCGCCGCCGACGCCTCTCCCGAGGCCCTGCGCCGGCGCATCGTCGCGCTCTGCGACACTGTGCTGCGCGTCGGAGAGACCGTGCACGGACTCTCCGACGACGGCAGCCTGCTCGACCGAGTCTTTCGCCTGCGCGACGCAGGGTGGCGGCGGATGTTTCGAGAGGATCTAGAGGCGCTCTCACCCCTCGAGCGCTCGCTTGCCGATGCGGCAGCCGAGGAGGCGAAGATTGCGGCGCGTCATATGGAGCTCGTGGACGTGCTCGAGTACCTCGACCCCGCCTACATCAGCCCCGAGGGGTCCTTCGAGCGACTCGTTGAGTATGCGGTCAACCTGCACGACGTGGTGAACCGATTCTTCGGCGGGACTATCGCGGGGCGCATGTGCATCAAGGGACGGAAAGCCGTGGTGAGGGCGGGGAGGCCGGGGTCGGTGGAGGAGTTTGCGGTTGAGGGCCCTGAATCGCGCGCCTCCGGCCCGTGGGGCGCGGGCTCGCGGGGCGCCGGTTCGCGGCAGACAGGCTCACGAGCGGCGGCGTCACACATCACCAATTATCTTGGTGGGGAATTTTCCCGGCTCATGCGAGATGCAGAGTAAACGCGACGTAGAAGCACACACTTCCGGCAAGCACGAAGAAGTGCCAGATGGTGTGGTTGAAGGGCAGGCGGTTCCAGGCGTAGAAGACGACCCCCACGGTGTAGGAGAGGCCGCCGGCGAGCGCCCAGATGACAAAGTTGGTCGGGAGGGCCTCCATGAGTGGCCGCGCGGCAATCACGATGAGCCAGCCCATCGGAACGTAGAGCAGGTCCGCGGCCAGGTGGTATCCCCTCAAGACCCAGATACGCAGCATCACGCCGATGAGCGCGAGACCCCATACGACGCCGAGCATGGTCCATCCCCACGGGCCGCGAATGGCGAGAAGCATCACCGGGGTATAGGTGCCGGCGATCAACAGATA